>JABJPZ010000239.1 GCA_018663635.1 Crocinitomicaceae bacterium | reverse complement strand
GGTGTTCCATCTTATCCCAGACTGACACACGTCTCCCAAAGGTACATTGTTAACACTGCTAAAAATGCCATTTGCTACCCTGTTTTGATTTGGATTATATGCTGAAATACTAGCATTGCCCCATCCGAAATTCCCTTCATTTAAGACAAGCACTTTTTGCCCTGCAAATAAAGGTTCGTTTATATGCTGCGGACCGATTTCTTTCTTGGTGCATCCAAAAATTGTTACTGTACTCAATATGAAAATAAGATATTTCAAAAATTAATTTCTCCCATTATTTTAAAATTTACACCAGGCATAGGTCGATAAGGCATTACTTGATACTCCTCATTAAGTAAATTATTTACTTTGATGCCGAGTTTTAATCCTGCGCCTTTTGTGTGTTTAACCTCCTTGGATACTATAAAATAAACAGGGCCATAAAAAGGCATGTAGCTTTGATTAGCTGCATCCAAAAAAACACGCCCAGTAAGTCCTTGACCTGCTATAATAATCCAATCTTTAATTTGATAATCTATTTTGTATTTAAAACAATGCTTCGGCACGAACAATAATGATTTGCCTATGCCTTTGTCTCCTATAAGTGTGCTTTCCAAAACAGTATTCTCTACTAACGTGTAAGAGAGTGACAGCCCTAAGTTCTTTGAACCACGAATAGAATTAACTGTGTGACTAAGGTTTAAGCTAAATTCTAGGCCACTATTTTGAACTTTTTTGACATTTCTTGGTGACCAGTTCTGACCATTAGGAGTCCATAAAATCCAATTAGAAATTAAACTATAAAAACTAACTGCTTGAAAAGTGAGTTTATTGATGATTTTTGAATTCGTTCTTTTTCTATTTGAGACAAGGTTTGAAGACAATCCAATATCACCACAATAACCGGTTTCCGGCATTAAAGCATCATTTCCTCCAGGGAGCCAATACAAGTCGTTTAAAGTCGGCATTCTGAAATTTCTGCTCCCGTTCCATTTTAGGTGAAGCGGTTTGTTCTTAACCAGTTTTATCGAACCACCAACTCCCGGAAATAGGCCAACTCCTTTTTGGTCAATAAATTCTGTTCGCAATGAAAATGAATGATACGAGTTTTCTTTTCTTCGTTCTATCTTAGAAAAATTGGATAATATTTCACGCTTAATTTGTTGTTTGTAGTTTGGACTATCAGCGTATTCAAAACGGCCCGCAATTCGCATGGATAGCGACCATGGAGTATTGAAGTAAACTTTAATGTCGTCTTCAATAGTAAACATTTGGCTAAAATTTAGGGACTCAAATTCTATGGAAGGATTAAAATATTTATTTTCCAGTCGTACATAACCAAGCTTCAATTGATTTTTTATTTTATCTCCTATAAATTGATAGTCAATCACTCCAAAAACATTCTTATCTGATTGCTTTTCACCTTTTGTTTGAACGCCCATTATAGTGGGCAAACTTCTTTCAGAATCTGTTATTAGAGATGAAATTTTTATTTCGTGTCTGTCAAGCTTAGTACCGATAGTACCCACTAAACCTAATTGACTGAAATCTGCATTCTCCATCGTTTTTTGAATGGGAATTCGAAGTGTTCTGTCTGTATATTTAAAATCATTCAGCGAACTCAATTGAACTATGCCAACAGAATAATGAAAGGAACCTACTGATTCATCTATTCGCACAGTTGTTCCCGTTGTGCCAAAACTTCCTATGGATTGCCTATACAAGATGGATGATGACTTCCAAGAAACGGCTTGATTTAATTCTATCGTTCCACCTAAAGCACCACTGGTATTAGATAAATCACTTCCATAGCTGATTGAAACATTGTCTGATAATTCTGTAGTAATTACTGTTAGGTCGGATTGTCCCAAAGTAATCGAGTTGATGGGTAATCCATTCCAATATACTTGTGTATGATTTGCGCCGGTGCCACGAATAGAAGGTGAAGCTAATCCACTAGGACCGTAACTGTTAACATGGGCACTTGAAAGTGTTTGTAATAAATCAGAAGCCGATAGTACACCTAGCCTTGATAAATCTTTTTGACTATACCTGGTATTATGCAAATTCTTTCTGTAACCCTGTAAGCGATAAGTACTAATTTCTACTTCAGAAATGACATTGGTATCGAGGGAATGAAAGTTGGATTTTTCTTGACCTAGAACTACTATTGGAAGAAACATTAAAACCAATAAAATGAATCGCTTCATCGTTTCATGAAAATTTGAATATGAATTCCGTTTTCAGTGAGCACTTTTATAATGTAATTTCCATTGGCAAGCGAAGTGCAATTGATGGGGTTACTTTTACGGGAATGAATTAATCTTCCTTGCATTGTCTGTATTTCTGCTTTAATAAACCCATTGCAATTAATGTTTATCAATTCAGTTGTTGGATTCGGAAAAACACTAAACACTAGATCATTTTCGCTTAATCCCGTATATGCATTGTAATGGATTATTCCCACTGCGTCGAGGTCAAAGCCACCGGAAGAAAATGGAGAAGGGTAAGGATCGTTTATTCGTCTGCCATATTGATCGTGGGAAGCAAATTCGGGTTGTAAAGAGCCTATACAATCTATAATTCTAATATGACTTATTTCATTAATGTCTAGATCAGGATGCCCTGCTAATTCTGATAAATCAAAAGGCGTTCCGAACTGTGCTCTATACTTTCCTGCAAGGTTATTAACATGTGTAGCATCTGAAGAACCAAAAGGGCCAATTTGAAGGCTGTCTTGTAAGTCGCAAGTAGCTGGAAAGCGCACAAAGTTGATTCCGTCAGAACTGACTTCAACAAATGCCAATTCTAAAAAATCATCACTGAATGAATTTTCAAATACAGCAAAATCATGGCCAGGACCATCAAAAAGAATCCCATTAAAATGCAAAACAGCACTACCCTTGTCTCCCAAACTAACCACTGCTCCATCGGCTATGTCTATTGCATCTTCTTCAGATCCAAAAGTGACTAGTCCTAAGGTAGAGTCGGCAATGTCCAGTCCTCCTCTAATTACCTCGCAAGATTCAGCCCAATGAACAATTGCTGTAGAATCTTTATGAATGGCTGTACTTCCAAATTGACCTGCAGGAGGTGCAAATGCACCTTGATTATAACCACAATAATGCAATAAGATAAAAAATATGATGATTGCTATTTTCAATTCCTCTTTATTAATGATGCTCTAGAAATTTGATGCTTGTTTCTAACTATCACCTGATACATTCCGGCACTCAATGATGAGACATTCAATCGATTCTCACCACTTAAAAATTGTGCTATTAATTTTTTTCCAGTCATGGAATAAACTTCGACGTGCCCTTTTCCCACGTTAACAAAATCGATTGCAGGATTTGGATAGATTTCCAGCGCATCAACAACATTTTCTTCTATTCCAGTATAATAATCACCGGTTATGTGATCCAGGCAAAAGTAACCCGGTGTATTCATGCCGAAAAGTCCAGTGTCTGAGCTAGACAGAGAAAAACGGATGCTATCAGTTGGAAAAGATAAATTGACTGCCTCCCAGGTGTCCAGTATATAATCCAACGAGTCATTACTGAAACGATAATCTGCTAAATAAATCTCGACAGAATCTATTAATGTTCCGAAGGTATACGCGTAAATCGAAAGTTTTAACCAATCCTCACCGTTTGTGCCGTCTACCATTCCTGATGCATCTGTCGAATCTCCAAATTTTTTCGCATAAACATCACCCTCACGCATTGAAATAGCCGTATAGGTAGAATTTGTTACATAGAAATTTATTCCTTCTGATAGAAGAAATGAAGCGCCCACATCACTAATAGCGGTAGTTCCAATTAAGTAATTTCCGCCACCAGATACATCTACACCAGCATATGAGGAAAATTGATTTCCAACTGTTGCAATATCTGTTTCATTCGAATAGGTCCATCCGGAAGCCCAATACCCACCCCATGAAGTATCATACTCATTTTGGAAATCCCAAAATCCATGTTCACCATAAAAGATTCCTGACTGGTCAGAACCATCCCAATGGCTTTCGTTGCCAAGTGTTAAGGAATCAAAAGTTGTAATTCGAGTGAAACCTTTGTTTTGAGCGTTGCCCGCAAAGTGAAAGGTCACAGTAAATAATAAAATAGAATAAAATATCTTCATCTTTTTAAATTTGCGGTAGATGTTACTACCCATTAAACTAAAAAAGAGAGAAAAACTTCGATCGAACAAGACCTGTTCATGCATCGATGCTTTTATCCCGAAAGCTTGATTCATGCATCAGGCAGGTCTTCTGGCTTACTTCGCTGTGTTACGCCTTCCCACCCCTAAGAACAGTGGCTACTTTAACACTCTTGAAGAATACAGCTACGGGAATAGCCCAGGATTCTTACCCGGTTCCCTTTTAATCCAAACAAATCAATGTTTTAGAACCAAAATGCACTGTAAATGTAAAGTAATATCTGTATACAACAAACAGTGGATCTGGAATTTTAAAAAAGAAAAAGTACGTACAAATACAGAGAGACATCTTTAAACAGAAATACTTAAGGCCTAATCTATCCAATGGCTAATGATTGACAAAACAATAAGTACACAAGACAAGGAAAGTATAAGAAATTGTTGTTTAATGGGTTGCGGAAGAGTGAAATATTTATTGTTTAACGAGAGTGTTATTGTGGAAAATGTAAAAATGACCAATAGAAATATAGACATGCGTTCAGGAAACACTAAATAAAATGAAATAGTACACAAAAGAGAAGTTGCAATCAATAGAGGAATCCAAATTAATTTTTTCCAAATGGATATATTTCTAAAAACAGAAATAAACATAATTATTGGAGCTATATAACTCAGAAAAACCAACCAATTGAAATTTTGACCCCAGAACAGCTCAATAAATGCATGCACAAATATTAAGGGGTAAAAAATAAAAAAGATACCTTCTACTGACTGCCAATTCGCAATGAAATAAAACAGGCAAAAGAGAGGAATGATTGCAGGAATAGAAAATTCTGGAAGAATAAATCGATAGGGCTCAGCCAAAAGTCCCAAGAGCCCAAACAAGGTAAAAGTCAACCCAGTAATTATTGTTATTTTGGAATCAAGCTTCATGTAAATTACCGTATTATATTTAAGTGTAATTTGATTTGGCAGAATAATATTTCGCATTAAAAAAAATGAATATTTCGTTCTGTAAAAAAAGAAAACATTCTATAGTTATCAACAATATAAATTATTATATTACAATGCGTTAAAGCAATTTTGTTTGTTAAAATTGTGTTAAAGTTAACAATGACGCGTAACATTTTTAAGAAATTTCGTTTATATAAAGGTAGCTAGTGTTAGAAGCTAGTTATCTGTAAGGTGGGGGGAGCCGTTCTGAAAGGAACGGCTTCTTGTTTTATGCCTATTCGGCTTCTTTTCTTTTCAATAAGATTGCACCTGAGATCAAAACAATACCAATTAACCAAAGCCAATAGCCCATTAAAAGCACGGATGAATCTTCAAAAGCAAAAGGCCAAAAGATGGCTGAAATGATTGCTAGAAGTGAAACAAGGTAAGTGAGGATCTTATTTGCTGAAACGCGCCAATATCTAACGAACAAGAATGGAGCTAATATATTAGATAGGATAAAAAAGATGTATTGCCAGTATTCAACACTGTTTTCTACGTAAAACAACATTCCGAAATTGATTAAAAAAGTCGAAAAGCCATTAAGCTCTATTTCACTGGTAATACTTAATGCAGGCAGAAAAAAAGAAATTAAGTAGGAAATCAAACCTAGCAAAACGGTTATGTTAGTTATTTTTTTCATTTTTTTGGAAATACCGATGATGTATTCTTCATTACGTAATCAAACTTAGCTAAATCAATATTACCCGTTAATTGGTGCCCCTTTAAATAAGACAATAAATTTTCCGTGGGCATATTTCCGGTTAATTTATCCTTTGCCATAGGGCAGCCACCATATCCCTTTATGGCTGTATCAAACCTTCTGCATCCAGCCCTAAATGCTGCATCTATTTTTTCTTCCCATTCGGCTGGTGTTGTATGCAAATGGGCGCCAAATTCAACCTGAGGAAATTCGGGAATTAATTTTTCAAATAAAAAACGAATATTTTCTCTGTTCGAAGTGCCAATCGTATCACTTAAAGAAAGAATTTTTATTTCTAATTCCTTTAATAATTTTTCAGCCCAATGTGCTACAATATAAGTGCTCCACTCATCTCCATATGGATTGCCAAAAGCCATTGAAAAGTAGGTAACTAATTTCTTGTTGTTTTTATGACAGATCTCACGCACGGCAGATAACCGCTTGAAAGATTCACTAATGGTAGAATTGATGTTTCTTTTTTGAAAAGTTTCTGAAATAGAAAAAGGGAAACCCAGGTAAGAAATCTCTTCAAAGTGGCATGCATCATTTGCTCCACGTTCGTTGGCAACAATTGCGAGTAGTTTTGTCTGAGAATTGTTTAAGTTCAATTTGCCAAGCACTTCTGCAGTGTCTCGAAGCTGAGGAATTGCTTTAGGTGATACAAAACTTCCAAAATCAATTGTGTCGAAACCAATTTCTAGTAGGGAATTAATGTAATCGGCCTTGGTTGCAACAGGAATGTACTGTTCTAGTCCTTGCATTGCATCTCTAGGGCACTCAATGATTTTCATAATTTTATTAAACTAATTGTCTAAAGTAATAAAAGACATTTATTTATTCTCATGGTCTGTGTTTCTAATCGGATGGAATTGTCTTATTAAATTGCTCTGTCTATCAAATCAATTCATGTTCGATTAGAATTTTTGCCATATTTGACAATCATATGTCTATTATAAATTTAATTTCTGGTCCTAGGAATATCTCTACGGCGTTAATGTATTCTTTTGCAAGTCGCTCTGATACTTGCATCATTGATGAACCGTTTTATGGATATTACCTGAAACAAAGCGACAGTAACCATCCAGGAAAGGAAGAGATTTTAGCTTCAATGGAATGCGACTGGAATAAAATAATTGATAACATTTTGGAAACGAAAAAGAATCATTCTATTGTTTTCATTAAAAATATGGCACACCATCATATACACCCAGACTTGTCATTTTTGGAACGATGCATTAATGTGTATTTAATAAGAAACCCAACAGAAATAATCAACTCTTTTGCAAAGGTTATTGATAATCCGACGTTAGCTGATCTTGGATGTGAAAAACAACGTGCAATTTTTAAGCTATTTCCAGGTGTTGTTATAGATTCCAATGAGGTTCTGAAAAATCCGAAAGCGATTTTGTCGCTTTTATGTACTAAAATTGATATTTCATTTCAAAATGAAATGTTAAGCTGGAAAGCCGGTGAACGCAGTGAAGACGGAGTTTGGGCAAAGTATTGGTATAAAAGTGTTCATGAATCCACAAATTTCAAGAAATGGGAACCAAAATCACTAACTTTAAAAGAAGATTTATTGCCCCTTTTAAATGAGGCACTCCCCCATTTTAATCAATTATATAAACACGCCCTAAAAGCCGACTATGCTTCAAAAATTTAATGTAAAAAACAAGGACCTTTTGGTTTACGTCAATGGCGAATTAATTCATAGAGACCAACCTCATGTTTCGGCATTTGATAGCGCTGTACAGGGAGGAGATGCGGTTTGGGAAGGGTTAAGGTTATACACTGAAGGAGTATTTTGTTTCCGAGCCCATTACAACAGGATGTACGAATCTGCCAAGGCTTGTGGGTTTGAGAAAATACCCAATTTTGAAGAGGTTAAAAATGCAGTAAAACAAACGGTTCAAGCGAATGGCATGACTGACGATACCCATATTAGGTTAACCTTGTCACGCGGCGTTAAAATTACATCAGGTATGGATCCAAGGCTGAATCAAAACGGTCCAGTATTGATTGTTTTAGCAGAGTGGAAGCCATTGGTTTATGACAATAAAAACGGTATTAAGGTGATTACATCCGCTATCCGCAGAAATAATCCAGCTTTTCTTGATTCAAAAATCCATCATGCCAATTTGCTGAATAATATTCTAGCTAAAATTCAGGCTAATTATGCTCAAGTTGATGCTGCAATTATGTTAGACAAGAATGGTTTTGTCGCTGAATTGAACGACACGAATTTGTTCATGGTGAAAAACAATGTTTTGTTTACCCCCCATGCCGATGCTTGTTTGCATGGGATAACTCGAGGCTTGGTGCTTGAATTAGCAAAAAATATAGGTATTCCCATTGTAGAGAGAAACCTGTCAGTAACAGAGTTTTACAGTGCAGATGAAGTTTTTGCTACTGGCACAATGGGAGAACTTACCCCTATATTTGAAATTGATGGCCGAAAAATTGAGAATAAAAGGAAAAGCAATGTAAGGCAACAAATAAGCAAAGAGTTTAAG
>JABJPZ010000238.1 GCA_018663635.1 Crocinitomicaceae bacterium | reverse complement strand
TATTCAAATTTCTTCTGTGGCATCATGGCATTGTAAAAGGCTAAACCAATCATGGTTTTGTCGTAGTTGTTCCATCCAATAGTTGGGGTGAAGAATAGTTGTGTTTTATCTGGATTTTCAATGCTTCCTAAAAATTGAGGCTTAAATGGTTCACATTTTTTAAGTAGTCCTTTTGTTTTTAATGTGTTATTCTTTCGATTATTTTCAGGCATGTCTAATTGATAATCTATGCGAATATTATCATACTCTCCAATAGGAAAATCGACAATTGTTGCATTAGCTTCTCCTTCATACCACTTCGTTACAAGCACTGAATCTTCTTTAACTCCACAGATGGAGTAGGGGCCAGCAATAGCTCCTGTATTCTTAATTTTTACTTTATAACTAGACGCTTCTTGTTTTGCCGATACAATTTTATAATCCAATTTTTTGGTGGTGTTAAGCATGTCTTCAAAAAACCAAGTCAAGTCTTTACCTGATTCTTCTTCTATAATTTTCCTCAGATCTTCCGGCTGCGGGTGTTTAAATTTCCATGTATCGAAGTATTTCTGCATGGCTTTATCCATTTCTTTCTCTCCTAGATAGGCCATTAAATAATCAAAGGAAATTGCTGATTTACCGTACACAATTGTTCCATAGTTGGTGTACGTATAATCAGCTGAAGGAAGTTCAATCGGTTGGTCTAAATCTTTTCTAGCACCGATTTGATACCCAATATAGTATTGCTCTTTGTGCAGATGTTGCGCCATATCAAAAATCTTAAGTACACCATTATAACGATTGTTACCGGCAATGTTAATGTCTGGATACTTGGTTTCTGTATAGCGATTCTCGTTAAAAGAATTAAGTCCCTCATCCATCCAGGGGTGAGTGCGCTCATCTGATCCCAGAATTCCATAGAACCAATTATGGCCTACCTCGTGCATGATAACTGTTTCCAAAAGAAAGGCTGAACCCGACTCTCCAATTACCGTAATATTTGGATACTCCATTCCACCTCCAGCACTTAATGCGCCATCAACTGCAGTGCAATGCTTATAAGGATAGTCTCCGTTCCAAAGTGAATAGTAATAAACGGCATCATTTAAATATTCTATACTACTAGTCCATAAATCAGCTTCCGAATTGGTGAACATTGCCCAAGTAGTTACCTTTTCTTTTGTGTGTGGCAACTCTACTTCTCCCTTCAAAACGTGATAACGTTTATCGGCAAACCACGCAAAATCGTGTACGTTATTTTGTTTAAATCTCAAAGTCTTCAGCTTTACAGATGATTCAGGAAAATCCATATTTTCATCATATGATGTTTTAGCTTCCGTGAGAAGTACCTTTTCGTTTAACCAGGCCAATTCTTCTTCACCATCTACCATATCTCCAGTTGCTCCCAGCACATAGTTTTCTGGAAGCGTAATGGAAACATCGAATGAACCAAACTCTGAATAGAATTCACCCTGTGTCAAGTAAGGCATTTGGTTCCAACCATTTTTATCGTAAACCGCTGGTTTAGGATACCATTGCGTTATCTGATAAGATTCACCCATGTGGCCTAGCCTGGAATAGATGCCCAGCGGAATCTTAACATGAAAAGGAGTGGTGATGCTTATTTTTTCTCCTGATTTAAGTGGAGAATTAAGATATAGTTTTGCGATGTCTACGTGCGTTGAATCAATCTTCCACTTTACTGTTTTACCGTCTATCTCGAAGTTTAAACTATCAATAAATCCTCTGTCTTTATCTTCTGAATAATAAAAATCTAACTCTCCATTTTCGTAGAGTTGTTTCGCCATTGCAGATTCATCATTTTTGTATGCATTTGGCCATAAGTGGATGTAAATAAAATCTAATTCGTCAGGTGAGTTATTAATGTATTGCATCGTTTCGTAGCCATTCAGTTCGTGAGATTTATCGTTAAGTTTTACATCAATAGTATAGTTAACTTCTTGCTGCCAATAATCTTCTTGAGCAATTGAAATGAAACTTACAAGAGTAATAACAAGAGCTATAGAAATCCGCAACATATACTTTCTATTATGTTCCAAAAAGTTCAGCCAACTTTTGTTCTAATGCCGGTCCGCGAAGATTTTTGGCTAGAATTACACCCTCTTTGTCTATTAGATAAGTTTGTGGAATGCCTTTCACATTATATAATTTGGCTGCTGCAGATTGCCAATGTCTTAAATCTGAAACATGATTTGGCCAAACAAGGCCATCTTG
>JABJPZ010000237.1 GCA_018663635.1 Crocinitomicaceae bacterium | reverse complement strand
GGCAGATATAGCTGACCGCCTATAGCAAATATCTTGTGATGCTAAGGGTAGAGGGGTGTAAGAACTGGAATTAGCGGAAAATATATCAACAAAAGCACCGATGCACCCGATATCCTGCTGCCATTGATAAGTGATGTGTGGAGACGTTCCCGCTGTTCCTGAAATAACGTTCCCTAATGCAGACGGATTAGCACCCGGGCATACCGATTGGTCGCCATCAATTTGTCCTGGATCTACGGTCACGTATTCCCAATAAATTTCTAACTCACAATAATAATCTTGATTTTGGAATTGATACGTATTCCAGGTGCATGGAGGGTCATTAACGAAAATAGCACTACCGGCTGGAGCTCTAGTATCGTGATTATCGTCACCATCAATACAAAAATTGGAAGCAAATGGATTTAATTGAGTTGGATTAACATCGCAATCGCTTCCACATCCATCCTCCTCATGTCCTTCAATTTCTACGGAGATTTGGGATGCATCAGAATTTAAGATAGTACTGGCTCCTGTAAACCAATTGTATGGAATACTTGGTCCTTGATTTGTAGCGCCAGTCCACCATGCAGCGTAAGGAGTTGTAGCATTAATGCAACCCGTTGCTTGCCAAGTATTGATTGATCCAGGTGTTGTTCCATTATCACTTATCCAAATGAACCATGTGGGTTCTTGTTCACCTACTAATTCGGTTGCATCACCTTGTGCCATTAGCTGAGAGATACGCACTTGATAATTAATATTCTGAGCAACAAAGATGTTGGGGACTGCAAGCAACCCTATGATCAGAGAGAATAATTTAATCTTGAAATGCATAAATAAAGTAGTCTATAAAAGTATGTCATTATTTGAATACAATCAACAAGAAAACGCTTGAATGCTAGTTAAACTGCGCAGTGGTTAGCTCGTAAAGGCGGATATTTTTTGAAAATCATAAAGTGTTGTATCCAGCATATGTGAGGGGTGAATATTTTTAAAAGAAGTAAAAACACTTTCAAGCCGTCCAGGAAACTTTTCTTCCCATTCATGAAGCATCTTTTTTGCAAGTTGCCTTTGCAAACCATCTTGAGAGCCGCATAGATTGCAAGGGATAATTGGAAATTCTTTAAGCGTACTATACGCTTCAATATCTGTTTCCTTGCAAAAGGCTAATGGTCGAATGACAATGTGCCTACCATTATCGGTTTTAAATTTCGGTGACATGGTTTCTATTTTGCCATTGAAAAATAAGTTTAGGAAAAAGGTTTCCAAGATGTCATCTCTATGATGGCCAAGCGCAATTTTAGTTGCTCCTAATTCGCTTGCTGCTTGGTACAATGTTCCTCTGCGTAATCTTGAACATAAACTACACATGGTTTTGCCAACATCAATCTTGTCCAAAACAATACTATAAGTGTCCTTTTCTATGATTTGATAATCAACTTTTAATTCATCTAAGTAAGCAGGTAGAATATGTTCTGGATAATTGGGTTGCTTTTGGTTCAAGTGAACGGCAATAATGCTGAAATTAATATGCGGTGCATTTTGCATCGTCCTTAATAGATCAAGAAGGGTATAGCTGTCTTTACCGCCAGATAGACAAACCATAATTTTATCACCTTCTTCAATCAATCCAAATTGATCGTTGGCCTGCCAAACTTTTTTTCTCAGCTTTTTGGAAGAGATTTTTATGCAATTCTCAATGTCCATTATCTGCAGTTGTATCAATAATTCGCTATTACTCTGTCTTCCAATTGGCCCCTCTTCCTGGCGTATATGGCACCCCATGCTTTTCTAGCTCTTCTTCTAAAGCAGTGATTTCAGTTGATGAGTTCTTCAATTTCAATAGTAAAGGTTCAAATTCCTCTTTTGCAATTCTGTACCCTTCTTTTTGCGTATTTGTAGCAGATGTTGTGGTATACCAAAGCTGATAGACTACTGTTCCGATTCTTCCTGAAATACTAGGATAAGTTTCAAATTCGCGTTTAGATTTACTGTTATTACCAAATAATTTCATTTCGATTTGGTTCAGTTCAGTTTCTAAGCTTTTGATTCGTGGCATAAGGTCTAAGGGGACAGATGGATAGCTTTGGACAGCAGCTTTAATGTATTTTAATTGTGATGCTGATTCAGACAAAAGCGCACCTGCACTTCTAACTCTTCTTCTTAATTCGGCGATTTGATTCTGGAACTCAAGAAGAGTAGCTTTACTAGTGGCTAGTAAAGATTGATTATTGAGTGGTTCAATTTTGAATGGTACGGGTTCATTTAATAATTGCAATTTTCCATTGGTTGCTTGGTGTAGCTCGATAGTGTAGGAACCAGGCAAAGCCATTGGACCATCATCTTTCATGCTGTATCGACCAGTTGTACTTTCTTTTAATTGTATCGGATTGGTAGATGCTAATCTAAAATTCCAATTGATTCTGTTTATTCCTGACTTTGGTCCTGTTTTGATTTTTCTCACTGCATTTCCGTCCGAATCTCTAATGATAAATAGTAGGTAAGGCTTTTCTTCTTGGTCTTCCGAAAGAATTTCTGTAATACTCGGATAAAAGACATCTTTCCCCTTTTTTGCAAGTATTTTTTCTTTTTCTTGTCTCAAATCTTTCATAGTCTTCGCCTTAGATTTGATGAAATAGGTGAATGTTACACCATATTCCGGGTTGGGTGCGGTATAATAGCTTTCTCCTTGGGCTGATTTCCCTCGTAGACCAATCGGATTGGTCGGAATATACATGAGCCCATTTTTGATAGAAAAAATGTGAGATTCTTTTTTTAGTATCTGTGTTGTTATTTCTCTTAATGGGGCGTAATTGTCTAAGACATAAAATCCTCGGCCAAAAGAGGCAACGACAAGGTCACTTTCTCTTTCCTGTATGGCTAAATCTCTAGCTGCAATGGTAGGAATGCCACTTTTTAATTGTGTCCATTGATTTCCTTTATCAATAGAGAAAAACACACCAAATTCAGTACCTGCAAAGAGTAGTTGGTCATTTAGATGATCTTCAACAATACTAAAAACGGAACCTCTATCGGGAAGGTTAGAGGCAATTGAAGTCCACGTTTTTCCTTTATCATTGGATTGAAACAAATAGGGTTTGAAATCACCATTTTTATGATTGTTGAAGGCCGCAAACACTAAATTTTCATTATGTTTTGAGGCGACAATTGAATTAACATATGTGTTAGGTGGTACTCCTTCAATTCCCTCAATTTTCATCCAGCTTTCACCGTTGTTTTCTGAAATGTGAATCAATCCGTCATCTGATCCTGCAAACAATAGGCCTTCTTTTAAAGGTGACTCATCAAATGCAACGATATTCCCGTAAATGGATGTTGATTTATTTTTCATAACAGCATCCATTCCCCAAACACGTCCCATGACTTTCAATTTATTTCTATCTATTTGTCTAGAAAGGTCACCACTTATGACACTCCAGGTATTTCCTCTGTCATCGCTGCGAAAAACTTTATTGGCGCAGAAATACAACCTTTTGTGGTTGTGTGGACTAATTAATAGGGGAGCGTCCCAATTCCAACGATAAGGTGCCTCACCTTTTTTTGGCATTGGCTGAATGCCAATTTTTTCGCCACTTTTCTTGTCATAACGCACTAACCAACCGTATTGAGCCTGGGCATAAACTATATTCGGATTGGTAGGGTCAATTTGTGACTCAAAGCCATCACCACCATTTGTAATGTACCAGTCTGAATTAATGATTCCAGCATTGTTTAAAGTTCTTGAAGGACCTCCCATTGAATTATTGTCTTGAGTGCCCCCATAAATGTTGTAAAATGGCAGCGCATTATCTACGGCAACTCGGTAAAATTGTGTGATCGGCAAATTGGGTTTGAAATGCCAGTTCTTAGCATGATCCCAAGTTTCATACAAGCCGCCATCGCAACCAACAATCCAATGATCAGTATTGCTTGGGTCTATCCACATGCAATGATTGTCCACATGTTTATGTTTTTCTCCAGTTTTTTTAAATGTTTTACCTCCATCTTCTGAATGATGCAGCCATGTATTCATGCTGAATATTTTATGCTTGTCGTGTGGGTCGCAAACAATTTCTTGATAATAATTACCGGATGTTTGATAGTTACTCATTTTTGCCCAGCTTGCTCCTCTGTCTTTACTTCGATAGAATCCGCCTGTTGTACCCGATGCTTTTATAATGGCATAAACATAGTCAGGATCTACAGGTGAAATAGCCAAGCCAATTCGACCTATTTGCCCTGAAGGAAGACCATTAGATAGTTTTTTCCAAGTGGTACCACCGTCATCACTTTTATGAATAGCACTTTCTAGTCCGCCATCTATGTAGGTCCAAACATGCCTTCTTCTTTGGTGAGCTGCTGCATAAACGATTTCAGGATTTCTAGGGTCCATGATTAGGTCGCTGATCCCAGTGTTTTCTGAGATTGACAACACTTTTGTCCAGGTATTACCACCGTCAATAGTTTTATAAACACCCCTCTCTCCACCAGCTGACCAAAGAGGGCCATACGCAGCGACATAAACAATTTTGTCGTTTTTTGGATGAATAATAATTTTACCAATATGCTCTGACTTTTTCAGTCCCATATTCTTGAAAGTCTTTCCACCATCTTCACTTTTATAAACGCCATCACCGTATGCAACACTTCTTTGATTATTGTTTTCACCAGTACCAATCCAGATTATATTTTCATTTGAAGGCGATAGAGCAATACAACCAATAGAATAAGAGTTTTCATTATCGAAAATAGGTACATATGTATTTCCGCTATTATTAGTCTTCCAAACACCGCCAGATGCAACAGCAATGTAATATTCAAATGGATTTTTTGAATTGACAGCTATGTCTGCAACTCGACCTGAGGTAAAAGCAGGTCCAATATTTCGAAATTTCATCCCCGAAAAAGTGGCTGAATTTAACTTTTCTGAAGTATTCGAAGTGACTTTATTATTTTTTTGGCTGAAGGAAACAGAACAAAAAAGAAATATTAGGGTAAAAGTAAAAAGAGAAGACTTCATGCAAATAGGTTTTGGTTTATTTTTTATTGATAGATAATTGGTGATTCAAATATATTAATCGATTTGTAATAAAGCACCATGCCTTTAGAATAGCTGCTATTATGCAAGAAAGTTGAATAATGCTATTATTTTTGTATTTGTGAATCAAAATGAGTTTAAACAATATCCGCCAAAGCCTGAATTGAAATCTGACAATGGTCAATTAGGGAGTTCTATTGCGAAAGTAGGCGTTTTCATGGTGCTCTTTTATTTTCTTTCAGGTGGGAGTATAGATACGGTTCTGGCCATACTAATTATATTAATGATTCATGAGCTAGGACATTTAACTGCAATGAAAATTTTCAAAACGAAAGACGATTCGATTTTCTTTTTTCCGGTATTTAGTAGATCTATCGAGCCTCAAGCACCTTTAGTCAGTCAGAAGAAACGCATTATAACATTATTGTCTGGACCTTTACCAGGAGTTGTTTTGGGTATAATCCTCATGTCTCATGCCTTTTCAATAGAACATGAAGTTTTATCGATTGTAGGTCAGGCATTTATCTTTGTCAATTTGATTAATTTATTGCCTTTTGATTCAATGGACGGCGGTAAATTGACGGATGCATTTTTTCTTTTATTTAAAGAGCAGATTAAGTTAGTATTTCTTTCTCTGGCGGCACTTTTGTTTGCTTGGGCAGCTTTTTACAATCTCTCAATGGGTGTATTTGCCATTTTTATTGGCATACGCATTTACTCGATGATTAGAGCTCAAAAATTAAGGGTTGAACTTGTGAAAAATTTAAGCGTTGATTTAAGTAAAACGTATCAAGATATTTCAGATCAAGAGTATTGGGAAATTCGCAAGTATTTATTGGAACAATTGCCAAAGGCACCTATTAATCCTGATAGTTTTGAACCTTTTGTTAATGAGAATTTATTAATAAGACAAGTGAAAGCTATCCTGAAAAGTCCAATTCAGATTGATTTAGGAACGGGGCAAAAAGTAATTTTATTTGCTTTGTGGTTGCTTGGAATAGTAATCCCAATTTGGTTTGTTTTCTCTAATATTGATCAACTAATCAATTGAATTTTTGGTCTAAATACCAATGGGTAATTGTTGGAGTTTTGGGTACTTTGGTAATTCATTTAATTGTTATGCTTTTTATCAGCTATAAATCGTTGCAACGAGTGGCAGTAGTGAATACAGTTGTAATTGATTTTTCAGAGGAAATAGATCCAATGCTAGAAAAACCGAAAAATGAACCGTTGGAAGACCAATCAGGAACTCCACTAACCAATGTTGCTGCTGATGTTAATTCAGAAACACAATACTCCAATAAACTTAATAAAAATGAGCTGGCAAAAGAGGTTGACAAAATGGTGAGTGATTTAGAGTCTCAATATGAATTAGAGGCAACTAAAACGAAAAAAGCACTGAAAGAATTAGATGATCAACGTCGTGAAAGAGAAAAAAAGAACATGCTTTACGATGCGAAATCAAAAAATGTAGATGCTTCGGTTGGGACTGATGGATTGAATGCTACTGCAGAGTGGTCCTTAAAAGGAAGAAAGAATTATAGTTTGCCATTACCATCTTATGTATGTAAGGCAATGGGTAGGGTTCGGATCAATATAAAAGTAAATCGTCAAGGTGAAGTAACTTCAGCTATTGTAGATGAAAACCGAACAGACACTGACAATGATTGTCTCAGAGAAAACGCGACAGATTATGCCTTGCGATCTCATTTTAATGATGATTTTTCAGCGGGTTCAAATCAAAAAGGATGGATTGAATTCTCTTATGCTAGGCAATAGCTACTAATCAGTCAGTAGATATTTTAGCAATTCTCGCAACTAATGCAAAATGAAATTACGATTACCCAGTACATTTAATTATGCGTGGTTAAATCAGGGTGGGGTGGGGTTTTCTAAAGTTATCTGCTACAATTAAGTCTTTGGTTCCATGCCCCCATGAATAAAAGCCCTCTTTAGATTTTACACCTAGGTTTCCAGCCGTAACCATATTAACAAGAAGTGGGCAGGGTGCATATTTAGGATTTCCAAAACCATCTTGTAGAACTTTTAAAATAGACAAACAAACATCCAGACCGATAAAATCCGCTAATTGTAATGGACCCATTGGGTGGGCCATACCTAATTTCATTACCGTATCTATTTCTTCAACACCCGCAACACCTTCATGAAGGGTAATGATGGCCTCATTGATCATGGGCATTAAAATTTTATTGGCAACGAAACCAGGGTAATCATTCACTTCAGTCGGCACCTTGCCTAAAGAAGCAGATTTTTCCATAATGACTTTGGTTACTTCGTCTGAAGTAGCGTAGCCTCTTATTACCTCCACCAGTTTCATTACTGGAACGGGATTCATAAAATGCATTCCAATTACCTTTTCTGGTCGAGAAGTAACAGCCGCAATTTTTGTAATAGAAATGGAACTAGTATTAGTGGCGAGAATTGCGCTGGAGTCTGCTGCCGCATCAATTTGCTTGAATATTTTTAATTTTAGTTCTAAATTTTCAGTTGCAGCCTCAACGATTAATTCACAACCTGATACACCTTCTGGTAAATTTGTGAATGTTTGAATGTTGTTGATAGTATCTGTTTTTTCATTCTCAGATATTTTTTCTTTTTTAACCATTCTATCCAAGTTATTGGCAATGGTTCTCATTCCTTTGTCTAATGCTTCCTGAGAAATGTCAATCAAGTGAACGGTATGATTTTTTTGTGCAAAGACATGTGCAATTCCATTGCCCATAGTACCTGCGCCTATTACTGCTATATTTTTCATATTGAAGGTCAATTTCAATTCAAAGATAGAAAAGGAGGAGCTATGCGCAAACTATTTGCCTGAACCTTTAAGAACAATTAATATAGTATAAATTAAGATTTTAAAATCTAATGCAATACTCATGTTTTCAATGTAGAGTATATCAAATTTTAACCGTTGAATCATTTCTTCTACATTTTCTGCGTAACCGTATTTTACTTGCCCCCAAGATGTGATTCCCGGGCGCACTTTGTGCAGGTGACTATAGTGCTCGGCTTGTTGCGTTATTTTATCTATGTAAAATTGTCTTTCTGGTCGCGGCCCAACCACAGACATGTCACCTTTAATCACATTCCAAAACTGTGGAAGCTCATCCAACCTACTTTTACGCATGAATTTGCCAATTTTAGTAATTCTGTCATCATGCGCACTGGATAATTGCGGCCCTCTTTTTTCAGCATCAACTGACATTGATCGGAATTTATAAATCATAAATGGTTTTCCATACCATCCAATTCTCTCTTGTTTGAAAAATACAGGACCTTTCGAAGAGCATTTAATGGCAATCATAAAAAATAGATAAACAGGAGAAAAGATGATTAATGCACAAAATGAAAAAATAAGGTCAAGAACTCGCTTGAGCGTTATCTGCCAGGCTGGCATAATCTGTTTGTTCACTTCAATTAAAGGTGTCCCGAAAATGCTATTCATTTTAACTTGGCCCGTTAGAATGTCGTACATATCCGGAATGATTTTGACTTTCACATTGTAGTTTTCTAAATCGTCAATGATTTTTTTCAGGTATTTGTGTTCACTTGATTCAATAGCAATGATTACCTCTGTTATTTCATTGGCAGTAATGGTATCATGAAGAACATCATAATTGCCAAAATACTTTATCGGTGCAGTGAGTAGTGTTCGGTCCACACCATTCGTACTAATAAAACCTAAAAATTTATAACCGGGTGAATTTTTAATGTTTTCAATTTCATTATAAATGGCCATAGCTCTTTCATTCCCGCCAATCAATAAGGTATTAAAACCAATTTCCCTTCTATGAATTTTTTTAACTGTTCTTGTTGTTATAATAAGTCGGAGTGTAACGGTTATCAAAAAATGAAGAGAAAATAAGGTCAGGACACTCTTGTAGTAATTTTTATACCTATCAACATCATTAAGGTCTCCAATTTGGTCATCAAGAATTAAAAAGAAAAATAAAAACAGTGTTCCTAATATAGAAATGAATAATGTTTGTCCGAATTCCTTTAATCTGTATTTTCTGTAGACATTTTTATAGGAACCAGCTGCAGCATACAAAATAATCCAGAAAAAAGGTACGACAGATAATCCAATGTATAAATTCTCGTCGGGTACAAATGCGACTGCTTCAATGTATTCTTTTCGGAAGAAGTAAAACATGACCCAAACAGCAGAGGCAGCTATAAAATCTAGCAAGACATACGTTAGAACAAGTGTTTTTTTCTTCATATTAAAATACAATTTTGATATTATCAAATTCTATTTTGGGTGTGGCAGCTTCACCATTGTTCAGAGCAGAAAAATAAATATCAAATTGATTAGCAGTGCTCAATGAGCTAACAGCGTCAGATAATTTGATGTAAGTTTTATTCCAGTCGGGTTTAGGATTAAAGGTAAATAGTGATATTTGCGCATCAGCGGGCAAGCTACCATCATTGTTAAATAATCCGAAAACGAAAGAAGTATTTGATCGGTAATTGAGTTCTAAATATATTGGGAGACCCAATTTTGGAAAATCATTAAACAAGGGCTCATTCGTTCTTGACTCGAAGAAGAGGTCTGAACTTGCGAATCGAACAATACCTGATTTACTTCCTTCAAAAGGATTACTGCTGTCTTGAACAAAATTGGTATCGCTTACTATAGTTTTAGAAAATGCGATTCCGCCATCTTCGAAATTCTCTTCCCAAATATCGATGTCCGAAATGTATCCAATTTCGGGATTGATAATTACCGTACTGTCGGGTACTAAGTCGATAGAAGAATCGTAATAGGTGTAAAATGGATAACGAACCCGATTGTCACTTTGCCCGTTATTCTTAATACCCGGAAAAATTTTGATGTTTTGGACACCTGTTCGAAGAGTCGGGACTCGAGCAGGAAGCTCAAAAACCCCCATTAGTTGATCATCTACAAATATCCATGCGTCTACAATGTTATGGCTATTTGTCCCCTCAGTGCTATTAGTAGACAGAACAAACTGTTCCACCTCTATGTAGGAAGGGATGGACTGCTCATTATTCACCTTAGTACATCGGGTAGATGCAATAGTAAAACCGATCAATGCCAATAAGGTTAGTTTTCTAAATAAACGCATTCGCAGTACGTATTAAAAAAAAACGCAAATGTATTAGAAATATTATACTTAAATAGAAATTAACTTAAAGCACTCACTGAACCTAGCTTTTCAAGAATAGTATTTGCCACTTTTAGGGCGTGATAACCATCCTCTAATGGAACAATTGGTATGCTATTGGTGATAATTGAATGATGAAATGCTTGCAATTCCTCCTTGATTGCATTTGTTGGATTTACTTCTGGTTGATTAATCAAGATTTTCTTTTTTCGATTATCTGGAAGGTCAACACATAAATCAAAAGGTCCTGGCTCACCATGAACTTCCTCCATTTGTATTATTTCCGTTTTCTTTTCAAGGAAATCAACAGAAATATATGCATCCTTTTGAAAAAACCTGGACTTACGCATGTTTTTAAGAGAGATTCGACTAGCAGTTAAATTAGCGACACAGCCGTTATCAAATTCAATCCTGGCATTGGCTATGTCAGGTGTTTCACTTACAACAGCAACACCGCTGGCAGAAACTTTTCGGACATTAGATTTCACGACTTTTAGTACAATGTCAAGATCATGAATCATTAAGTCCAAAACAACGGGTACATCTGTTCCTCTTGGATTAAACTGAGCTAAGCGATGTGTTTCGATGAACATGGGGTGGGTAAAATATTCTTGAGCTGCCTTGAATGCTGGATTAAAGCGTTCAACATGTCCTACTTGAACTTTTACGTTTGCTTCGTGCACAACATCTAACAGAGATTTGGCTTCTAAAACGGTATTCGTTACCGGTTTCTCTATGAAAGCGTGTTTGAAATTTTTGATGGCCTCTATGGCTAAATCATAGTGCGATAATGTGGGTGTTACAATATCAACTGCATCCACTTCTTGCACCATATCTGAATAGTTTTCAAATGCTTTTATGTTGTATTCATTCGCAACTGCACGACAATTACCTTGGTCAAGATCATAAATGCCGACAAGGTCGAAATCAGGAATCTCTGAGATAAGTTTTATGTGAATTTTGCCAAGATGTCCGGCTCCCGCTACACCAATTTTCATATTTGTCTAGTTGTTGTTTCTACAAACATAAATGAGGGAATCCTTGAACCGATGAAATCAGAATATAATTATCAACATAAAAACTCCAATATCTCTTTAATGAAAAGTTTTAAATGAATTTTAAATAGGAGTATTATTGTATCGTGCAAGATTCCAATAAACATAAAGGTATGCGTAATAGGCTAATCAGCGAATTACGTTTAAAAGACTTATACGCAGATGATGTGTTAGATGCAATGGGTCGCATACCCAGACATCATTTTATTGACAGCAGTGCGTTTTTGGAATTCGCCTACCAGGATACCGCTTTCCCGATAGGTGCTGGTCAAACAATTTCCCATCCATCAACTGTTGCTTTTCAGACTACTTTGCTTAACATTAAGAAAGGGGATAAGGTTTTAGAAATTGGTACAGGTTGCGGATTTCAAACTGCCGTACTTTGCGAGTTGAAGGCAAAAGTTTATTCTATTGAGAGGCAGCGAGAGTTGTATGATAAAACGAAAGTTTTTTTAGAAGACAAAAGATACAATGCACGATTGTTTTTTGGAGATGGTTATAAAGGTTTGCCGAAATGGGCACCATTTGATAAAATAATAATCACATGCGGGGCACCTGAAATACCCAAAGCCGTTTTAGCGCAATTATCAATCGGGGGAGAAATGGTTGTGCCCATTGGAGGAGAATCACAAACAATGGTTTATGTCTATAAAAACGGATCAGATGATTTTCGAATAGAAAAATGTGGAGACTTCTCTTTTGTTCCGATGTTGCCCAATCGCAATCAGCAATGAACAGCAATTTCATATTTTAATTAGTTTTTTATTTCGAATCGAAACATTTTGCATCAAGGTGCCGTAATAGTTCTGCTTTGCTTATTTGCCTTGAAAGAAAATTCAATTTTGTGGTTTTTTCTTTTGGAATTTGATTAAAGCGATAGTGGTTATTGATTTAGTTAACAATTAAACAAAAAACAAAGAGTTATGAAAAAGAAAGTAGTCTTATGTGCCATGTTATTTTCTGGAGCAAGTTTTTTTGCACAGGAGCTGACGTCTAAAAAAGGCGAAGCCATTCTTCCGGAAGCAGGTGATTGGGCCATTCAGTTTGATGCTGCACCGTTTTTGAATTACGCAGGTAATCTATTTAGTTCTGATACTACAGCTCCAGGAGCAGATTTTGTAAATAGTGGAACAATCGTAGGTAAATATTTTAAAGATGCGACAACCGCTTACAGAGTTAAGTTAAATATTGGAATCAATTCTTTTACAGACAAAGCATTGGTGCCAGATTTGGTTGCTCTAGATAATGACCCAGGTTCTACTGCTACGGTGGAAGACTCTAAGAAAAGTTCTTCTAGTTTCATCGCTATTGGCGGTGGAATGGAGTGGAGAAGAGGTAAAGGAAGACTTCAGGGTTTTTATGGAGGAGAACTGCTATTCATGTTGAGTACGGCTAAAACAATTTATACTTATGGTAACACCTATTCTCCTGCTGGTACACCCGCAGTATCAAGTCAGGTTCACGGTGTAGATGGTACTACTGATGCAAAAGGTAGTATCTCAGGATCAACCATTGGTTTCCAATTAAGAGGATTTGTTGGATGTGAATATTTTATTGCACCGAAAATTTCTATTGGTGCTGAGTATGGCTGGGGGCTAGGCTTATCGAGTCAAGGTGCTGGTTCATCTACATCGCAACAGGTGAGTAGTGGCGGAACGTCTATGGAAGATGTTGTTACGGAGACTGCCGGCAGCAATGGTTTTGCATTAGGTGCAGATATAAATGGTGGTAATCAATTAGGTACTGCGTCTTTAGTAGCAACGTTTCATTTTTAAGCAGAACTTTATATATTATTTAAAAGCCTGCCATTATGGTGGGCTTTTTTTATCTATAATCTTTTTTTATTCTATCCAAGGACCTTTTATTATCGCGGTCTTTGATAGTTTCTCTTTTGTCATGAAGCTTTTTACCTTGGGCCAGACCAATTTTTATTTTTGCCAAGCCTTTACTGTTTATGAATAAACTCAAGGGTATTAATGTAAATCCTTTCGTTTTTAGATTTTTGTGAATTTTCGTTATTTCTGCTCTATTCAATAAAAGCTTGCGATCTCTTCTTACTTCATGATTGTAATGGCCGCCATTTTCATATTCGTCAATGTATGCATTTCTTAAAAAAACTTCTTCTTTTTGGATTACACAATACGCTTCACCAATACTTGCCTTACCTTGTCGAATAGACTTGATTTCTGTACCCAATAATTGAATTCCGGCTACAAATTCATCGATGATAAGGTACTCAAATCGAGCTTTTTTGTTTTTTATGTTGATGTTATCGGAAGACATACTTCAAAGGTAATAAACTAGGGTTTTCAACCTAATACAACGTCTAGTACCATCATGAGTATAAAACCAAGGATAAATCCCATCGTTGCGATATCAGTATACTTGTCCCTTTGTGTTTCTGGAATCACTTCTTCCACAACTACATAAATCATAGCCCCGGCAGCAAAAGCTAAGGCATACGGTAGAATTGGCTCAAACGAGGTGACAGCCCAGGCACCGCAAACCCCCGCTATTGGCTCTACAATTGCAGAGAGCTGACCGTACCAAAAGCTTTTTCTTCTAGAAACACCTTGTCTTCTAAGTGGCATTGCGACCGCAATTCCTTCTGGAAAATTTTGAATACCTATGCCAATTGCGATAACTACAGCCGCAGAAATTAATTCTATATCACCACCAGCTGCTCCAAATATTACACCGACGGCAAGCCCTTCAGGAATATTGTGTAAAGTAATTGCCAATACCAGAAGTGTTGTGCTGTGCCAATCTGTTTGGATTCCCTCTTTCTCATCTTTCGAGAAATTAATATGTAAATGAGGTAATAATTTGTCTAGCCCAAATAAAAAGACGGCGCCTAAAAGGAATCCCACTGCAGCTGGCATAACTTCCCATCCATCAGACATGCCCATATTTGATGCTTGTTCTATTGCGGGCATTAGAAGACCAAAACAGCTTGCCGCAACCATTACACCTCCTGTGAATCCCAACAAACCGTCTAGCAATGATCTTTTGAGCTCTTTAAAGAAAAATACTAATGCGGCTCCAGCAGCCGTAAGTAGCCAGGTAAATGTTGTTGCAATTAGCGCTGCAAGAATAGGGTCAATATTAGCGAACCACTTATAGAGAGACTCCATTACAATGGCTTAACAATTAAATTATCGGCAACCCTATTGGAGATACTTCTTTGGATATTTGCTACTTCAATGCTCAAAGATCGATCATATTCAAAAACATTAATAAGGCGTATTTCAGACCCTAGTTTTAATTGACTCTTTTCTAAATGTTTTAAGAATACACTTGACGAATCAGCAACACCAACCAGTGTGCAAAACGCTCCTATTTCTAGTTCTGACAATAATAACGTATCATGATAGTTTTCTATTTCACCTTGACTATTTGGAATCGGATCTCCATGGGGATCAAATTTAGGATTGCCAAGAAAAATATCCAATCGATTGGTTAATTCGGAAGATTGGATATGTTCTAATTGTTCTGCTATTTCATGCACTTCATCCCAATTGAAGCTAAGTTTGTCCACTAAGAAAACTTCCCAAAGTCGGTGTTTCCTGATCGTGTTGAGGGCAATCAACTGTCCACTACTGGTCAATTGAACACCATAATACTTTTTATAGCTCACCAAACCTTTTTCTGCCAATTTCTGCATCATGTCAGTTACGCTAGAAGCTTTTGTGTCCAAAGATTTTGCAATTGCATTCGTACTAACGCCTTGATTGGGCTTTTGAGATAAACTGTAAATGGCTTTTAAATAATTCTCTTCTGTATGATTGATAAAATGCCTCATTCAAGCGCAATTTACAGAATTATTTAGATGTTAAGTATATATTTTTTAGATTAGCCTAAAATTATATTTTAAGTGTATAAAATAGTCGGTATTTTATCTTTATTCCTTTCAATAAGTGTACATAGTCAGATTCGTGTTGAATTTAGCGTTATTGACGCTGAAGGTATTGCCATTCCTTACGTTGACCTTAGAATAGATAGTGTTGTTTTTGTTCAAACGAATGAACTGGGTCAAGTTTCAGCAATTGTAAATTCGGGTAAACATAATTTGGAGCTTTCAGCTTTTGGGTATTATAGCAAACAAGTACATTTTTCAACGAATCAATCGTCCGTTACTTTTACGTTAAGATCAATAAAAGAGCTTGATGAAGTAGTTATTTCCGGTACATTATCTGAGATATCAAAATCTAAATCACCTGTGGCGATTACCGTGTTGAGGCCATCCTTTTTCAAGAAAAACCCTTCACCTAATATATACGGCATAATTGATCAAGTAAATGGAATACGAACTCAAATGAATTGTAACGTCTGTAATACGGGGGATATCCATATCAATGGCATGGAAGGCGCATATACGATGATTACCATTGACGGAATGCCAATAGTTGGCGGGTTGTCTACTGTTTATGGCTTACAGGGGATTCCAAGTAGTTTAATTGAGCGCATAGAAGTAATAAAAGGACCTGCTTCAACCCTTTACGGATCTGAAGCAGTCGGTGGACTTATAAACGTAATCACTCGAAACCCAAATACAAGTAAAAAATTTGACCTTGACATTAGCTTATCTACTTATCTGGAGAATAACATCGATATTGGTACTTCTGCTCAATTTGGTAGAATTAGCACATTGTTAGGAGTCAATTACTTTAAATACGATAATCCGACTGATTTCAATGGCGATAATTTTACGGATGTAACACTGCAGAATCGCATTTCTGTTTTTAATAAGTGGAATATAAAAAGAAGTAAAAACAGAATTGCAAATGTTGCATTCAGATATGTATATGAAGATCGTTGGGGAGGAGAGATGCAATGGACAAAGGCGCACAGAGGTGGTGATGAAATATATGGAGAATCAATATGGACCAGCAGGTATGAATTTATAGGGAATTATCAACTTCCTTTTAAAGAACGTATAATTCTGCAGTCATCGGTTTCTAGTCATGAACAAAATTCTGTTTATGGAGATATGAAATTTGATGCAACTCAGAAAATTATATTCAATCAGCTTAATTGGAGTAAGCAGCTAGGAAAAAACAATTTGTCTGCAGGAATTGCCTACAGACATACTTTTTACGATGATAACACTGTAGCAACCAGTGAAGTATTGGATAATGTCATGTTCAATAATCCATCGGTAATTGGTTTGCCAGGCGCTTTTTTTCAGAACTTAACTCTCTTCTCAGACCGAAGCCAACTATTAACGGGTATGCGTGTAGATTACCACCCCATTCACGGGAATGTTCTTTCTCCTCGACTCAATTATAAAAATTCTCCTAACGATAAGATCGATATGCGTTTTGCACTAGGTAATGGGTTTAGGGTAGTCAATCTTTTTGCAGAGGAACATGCAGCTTTGACTGGTGCCAGAGAAGTTATCATAAAAGAAGCGCTTAAGCCTGAAACGTGCTACAATACCTCTTTTAATGTGACAAGAAGGATTTTCACACGATTTGGGATGTTGACTTTGGATGGTCATTTATTCTACACTTATTTTACCAATAAAATTAACCCAAACTATGGAGAAGATGATGACAAAATCATCTATGAGAATTTAAATGGCTATGCAATTTATAGAGGCTTGAATGTAGATGCTCGATATAAATTTGAATTCCCGCTGACCATAAATCTAGGTTTTTCACTTTTAGATGCTTTTCAAATGAATAAACTAAATGAAGATGCTTATTCTAGAGAATACCCCATGCTTACTGAGCGTGTGTCTGGTACGGCGGCTATTAGCTACCAATTCAGGAAGTTAAAAATGACATTGGACTATACTTCCGTCAGCTATGGCAAGATGAGGCTTCCTACTTTAGAAAATGATTTTAGACCGGATCATTCTCAGCCTTTTGCCATTCACAATCTAAAATTAACAAAAGCGATAAATCAGAAATTCGATTTATATTTGGGCGTTAAAAACATCTTCAATTTTAGACCTCCGGCAAACTCAATAATGCGTCCGTATGATCCGTTTGATAGGGAAGTAGATGATGCGATAAATAATCCTTTTGGTTATACTTTTGACCCATCTTATGTTTATGCACCCAATCAAGGAACAAGAGGTTATTTCGGGCTTACGTTTCATTTGGAATGAAGGCAATCGGTGTCCTGATATCAATTCTTGTTATAGGGAATGTTGCAATGACTCAAGTAAATTGGGTTAGATTCGAAAGTTTGTCAGACAGTATGGGGTTAACTCCTAAACCCATTGTTGTTTTTATTCACGCTCCCTGGTGTAATTACTGCAAAATGATGCAAAAGTTTGTTTTTAAGGACGATGTACTTTCTCGACTACTTAATCAAGATTATTACTCCATTGCTTTAGATGCAGAAACAACAGATACCATTAGGTATAGAGGGATGGATTTTGCGCCTGAGATGCAACCCAATGGAAAGTTGCTAAATAGACTTGCGATGAAAATTGGTGCAGTTGATGGTAAGTTAACGTATCCAACTACAGTATTTTTAGATAGCAATCTTAATGTTGTCGCCCAATTTCAAGGCTATTTGAATAAGGATGAGTTTGGAATTGTTTTAAAAACATTAACAAAGTAATTGTTATCGCATTTAGGATTTTATGTAAACTTGTTCCTAATTGATTCATTCTTGAGATGAAAGCACGAAACTTAGTGTACCTCTTTATTCTTTTTGCATTTGTTTTAACAAGCGCTTATGGTTCGTATAAAATGTTAGGTTCCGCAAAGGAATTTCTTTTAAATCGTGAAAAGTATACGGAGGCTGTTGTTTTAACTGAGGGGATTTTAGATCCTGTTAGTTGGATACCGAATGGAAGTTGGGAAGAAAAAGTAGCACGAGCCGATGTTTTCAAGGCAAGATCAAATAGGGCACATGATTCTATACTGAAATATGGTTTGTGGATGTCCTTGATTGCATTTCTGTTGATAGTTGCTCCAGTAATACTTTTTTTGCGAAATAGAGTAGTCTGGAGATACCTGGCTTACTCTACTTTGTCAATAGCTGTATTTGCTCTAATAATTGGAGTAGCAACACCGATGATGGAAATGGCGGCATTCAATACAGACTTGACCATTCCATTTAATTTTTCTCAGGCTGCTTCGGATTTCCCAATGCTCAGTTCTGGGATGTTAGAGCTCATAAGTTTCGACGTAACTTTTGAGGGGAGAATGTATTATTTCTATCAGAGCAAGTCTATCATGGGTCTTATTCAAATATTGCTTTCACAAGGTAATTACTTTGTAGGTATAGCTATTTTAATTTTTTCTTTGATACTTCCTGTTACCAAGTTGTTTTGTTCTTTTTTACAGTTATTTAGTACGAGATTCGCAAATAATCGCATTGTTCTTTTTATTACGAACTATTTGGGCAAGTGGAGTATGGCAGATGTTTTTGTCGTGGCCCTATTTTTAGGCTATTTTTCTTTTGCAAATATGAATGTGGGAATTGAAACGCAAACAAAACCGCTTTTTGGATTGTATTGTTTTGCTTCATATGTCATCCTGTCTTTACTATCAACACATTTTATTAATTTATGCCTGAAATCGGAAAGCAATAATGACAAATAATTGTATTCTTGTTTCGGTTCTTATCATACTGGTATTCAGTACGTGTCAATCAAATTCGGAAAATCATAAACAATCGATACTGAATGTGTCTCCTACTGAAAGGGAGGAGCAAAATGTATCGAATGATTCTGCCTACTTCGTGAGCCATGAATTGTACGAAATATTATTTCCTGATACCATTATTCAACGCAATAGTTCGATCTCTTCTCCGGATGGTCAAATTAAGTCTTTCGTAACGATTTGTAAGCCAAAAAAGCACGAAGTGTATATTGTGAGATGTTTAGCATATCCTCCGGAAGTTTTTGAAAGCCAGGCTGACTCATTTGACCGATTACTTGTTGAAAATAGTATAGTAGAAATTAAAAAAGAATATGGGTTAGATACTATAAGTATTGACGAAAATCGGTTAATAGCTGGTCAGGAAGGACATTATTTACAAGGTAAAAATAAATCGGACCATATATCCTGTTTTCATAGTTTGCACAAAAATGTGCTTTTTCAGTTAGTTGTTTCGTCTGATTCTGGTCGTGTTCAGGAAGCTGCTAATGATATTTTTTTCAATTCATTCAGAATTATGAAAAATAATTAAGGCTATTTGTGTAAGCTTTACAACCATAGCTGCTTGTTTACTAAACGAAAATCCAATAGAAATTATTTAGTGGATACTTTTGTAAAGTAATTTTTCTCCAGCCTCTATTTTCGTATTCAGATAATTTTCTTTGGGAGGAATCGGGCAGTTATAACCTGTTGAATAATGACAATATGGGTTAAAGCTTTTGTTGAAATCAAGTTCTAACAATTCTCCTTTTTTCGGGATGCGTGCTTCTATATACCTTCCACCTCCATAAGTTGAGCTGCCATTAGTTAGGTCCATAAAAGGAATGAATAAATAGTCTCGGTAGAGAGGGTTCCTCATCAATTTAATATTTTGATAAATGGGCAACTTGAATTTACTGCCGTTAAGTGCAAATTTTAGCACAGCATATTGCCGAAACTCTTTCAGCTTTCCTGAACTGGTTGCCATGGTAAATGAAGCTCCTAATTTTTTTTTCACCTTTACAGCTAACCTGTAGCTTTCATCAATATCGTAATAACTTAATCCAATAAATGAGCGTAACGAATCTGGATGTAAAGGAGATGATGCAGAATCCAGGTAATTCGTGTTTAACTCAATTCTTCTTTGAAGCTCCTTTGAATTATAATCTGATTGTGCGAAACTGGGTAGGAACCAGAGCAACAATGTGATGGTCAAAAATACAGTGCTCATTCCTGAAAAACTTTTAGAAATAGATTAAAAAATATCAGTGAAGATTTATTTCCCCAATTTTTTTCCAATTTCATGAATTAACACACCGTTGTGGTCAAGTGTTGCGGTCCATTTGTAATGTTCTTTATTTTGAATAGCAGTTTTGTCTGGTTGAACCGTCCCTTTCATGCTCAGTCTTTTGCCATCACTATGTAGTACAATGGTATTGCAATGCCTATGATAATGATTGTCCTTTTGCTCTAAAGCAATGTCCCACTTGATTTTACCGGAGTGGTCAATTTTTACAACTCGCTCTCTGGTGTCATTATCTTTAACTTTGTCATGTGTTTCCATGATTCCGTAGAAATGACCGTTGCGATCTTCAATGATTCCTTGGGCTTCTAGATTATCGGCGTAAGGTCCAAAAAAATGAGTGAAAATAATTTCAGCTTTATCATTTAATACAACAATTTTAACGCCTTCTGTTTCAACTTCAATGTAGTCACCGATTATAGCTATACCTCCATTTCTGGTTACAATAATTGGTGCTGCATGGTCTTTTATGCCAATGTCAACTTCGTATTTGGGAGAGAGTACTAAGTTGTGCTCTGTTGCCCAGGTTATCCCGTCTTTCAAACTTAATTGAGAATAAAATGGGGAGCACAATAGACAGATGATAAATACTAAAAGATGTCTCATAATTTATTTTCTTTAATTTAAATTACAAAAAATGCTTGTTAATAAACCAAAAAACAGCATTAAATTATATTCAATGAAAGGCTCTTAGCTAGACTTTGAACAGAGGAGCATAATTGTTCTAGTTCTTTCAGGTCAATTTGCTGGCTAGCATCACTTAAGGCTTTTTTTGGAGATGGATGAGTTTCAATTAGTAAACCGTCCACTTCCATGGCTGTTGCAGCTTTGGATAAGTCAATGATTCCATAGCTATGACCAAGAGCATGGCTAGGATCAACAACAACTGGAAGATTGCAATGATGTTTTAAAAAGGCTACTCCGCAAAGATCAAGAGTGAATCTGGTTTTACTTTCGAATGTTCGAATACCTCTTTCACACAAAATAACGTTCTCATTTCCTGCACTCATTATAAATTCCGCTGCTTGCAGAAATTCCTGCAAAGTGCTACCAAAACCACGTTTTAACATAATGGTCTTATCTGATTCGCCACAAGCTGATAGAATTCCATGGTCATACATTGATTTTGTTCCAATTTGAACAACATCCGCGTATTTCAGTACCAAATCTATATTGGTTGCATCTCTTGCTTCAGTAACAATGTTAAGGCCGAATTCTTCACGGACATCATTTAACAAAAGAAGACCCTCTTCTCCGAGTCCCATAAATGAGTAGGGGCTTGTCCTTGGCTTGAAGCAACCTGCCCTAATTGATGTGATGCCATTTTTTATGAGCGCCTTTGCTACTGTTGTAATTTGTTCTTTGCTTTCTACGGAACATGGGCCGGCTATTAAGTGTAAGTTTTTCGTATTGCCACCAAGCAGCTTATGGCCTATTTTAACGGTTCTCCTTGGTTTATACTCCACGTTGCCTAATTGAAAATCAGAGTCAAAAGGCCAGGAGTCGATAACATAGGGGGCAATTGAATCGGGAATTATCACGGTATTTTTTGACGTTACAGCTTGGATGTAATCTTGATGAAATATGAATTTAGCAAAATGATTTTTTTCAAGATCGCGAATACAGACACTTGGTGTTTTATTTTCCAAATGCAGAATCATTCTTTCAGTCTTTTTAGAACGCGTTCTAAATCTTCTGGAGTATCCACTGCAATACCCCTGTCCACAACTAGCGCCAGTTTGATTTTACCACCGTTTTCTAACCACCTTAATTGTTCTAAGTTCTCGGCAATTTCTAATTTCGATTTAGGAAGTACAGCAAATTTTTGTAGCGCACTAACCGTGTAGGCATAAACGCCTATGTGTTTGAAAAAAGTATGTTGTTTTATCCAGTTTTCTTTGGAGCAATCGCGCACAAATGGAATGATTGATCGGCTGAATAAGATGGCTTCATTGTTTTCTGTCTTGGTCACGTAAACGCCATCACCTGCTTCCAGTTTGTCTTTATTTGGATCTACACTCTTTATTAGGGTGCCAAAATCAACGGAATGATCTGAAACAAAAATTTGAATAAGTGCCTTTAAATTGTCAGGATCAAGTAAAGGTTCATCTCCTTGAATGTTGATTACCACATCGTGGCTGAAACTTTCTTGAATTTTGTTTGAGGCTTCGAGACATCTGTTGGTCCCTGTTTCATGGTCAGCATTTGTCATAACGACATTTCCACCAAAAGATTTAACTACATCGTATATCTGCGTATGATCAGTAGCAACATAAACAATATCAATGGCTTTAATTGCTTGCTCATATACTCGCTGAATCATTGGTTTTCCATAGATGTCTGCAAGGGGTTTACCCTCGAACCGAGCGCTACCATAACGTGCAGGGATTATACCAAGTACTTTCATGAAACCGCTTGTTTAACTTTGATACATTTTGTAATAATATCTTCGAGTCGGTCCATTTGTAGCATGGTCATTGGGTCGCTCAAAGCGGATTTAGGATCGGGGTGAATTTCCATGAATAAACCAGCTGCTCCTGTTGCCATTGCATGAAGTGCTAATGTCGAAATCATCTCTGGATCTCCTCCAGTAACCCCACTTGAAGTGTTTGGTTTTTGGACAGCATGTGTGCAGTCCATAACAACTGGATGTCCAAATTCATTCATTCTGGCTATAGACGTCGCATCTACTACCAGATCTGAATATCCAAATGTGGTTCCTCTTTCACAAAGCCAGACATTATTATTTCCGGTTGATTTAATTTTTTCTAAACCAAAAGAGATTGCTTCAGGTGAAATGAATTGTCCCTTTTTTAAATTCACGGTACATCCTGTATTTCCAGCTGCAATTAGTAGGTCAGTTTGGCGGCATAAAAAAGCAGGTATTTGGATGTGTGTGACATACTTTGCAACCATTTCTGGCTCATGGCTTTCATGCACGTCAGTAATTGTTTCCAAATTCAGCTCTTTGCCGATATTACTTAAGATTCTTAACGCTTTTTCGTCTCCAATACCTGTGAAGCTGGATAATTTACTTCGATTGGCTTTCTTGTAGCTTCCTTTAAAAATGAGTTTAATGCCGTATTTCTCACAGATCGATTTTGCATGTGTTGCTATTTCAAAAGCTGTCGATTCATCTTCAATGGCACAAGGGCCTGCGATTAAAAAAAAGGGGCTATCTATTTTCATTTCTTGCTTTTTCTCCAAGGTATCCACTGTGGTGTCTTTTGGCGTAATCTTCTTTTGTGAATTTTATTTTTTCCATCATCAGAACTACTAAAACATCACCAACTATTGTCATACAAGTGGTTGAAGTAGTTGGGGTTAATCCTAAAGGACAGACCTCTTTTGGATTTCCTGTCGATATCGTCAGATCAGCCCTCTTAGACAAATTACTTTCTGTTTTGCCAGATAAGCAAATGACTTTTACTTTTGGATGAAGGCCTTTTGCTAATTGAGTTAATTCAATAAGTTCCCGAGTCTTTCCTGAATTCGAAATCACAAAAAGCAAATCATTTTCTTGTAATAAGCCCAGATCTCCATGTTGTGCTTCTGAGGGGTGAAGAAAAATGGAAGGTGTACCGGTCGAACTGAATGTAGTAGCAATATTTAACCCAATTTGGCCAGCCTTTCCCATACCGCTCACTACCAGCTTACCGCCATTAACGTGAACTGCCTTATGAATCATTTCAATAGCAATTTGTGAAATTCCATCAATAGGCATTTTGTTTATGGCATCTACTTGTTTTTGAATGATGGATTTTATTTTTTCTTTCAACTTGGATATTTTTTCATTGGTGAAATTAATCAAAACTCAACCAATCTTTACTATGATATCTATTATATTGCACGATGAATTCAGAAGATTTAATAATTGATCGCGAAAGCAGTCGTTCTATCTTGCTGGATATAAGGGGGCCAGTTGGGGGACATACAGTAATTTTTTGCCACGGTTACAAGGGATTTAAAGACTGGGGCTGTTGGAATTTAATGGCAGATTATTTAGCGAATCGCAATATTTGTATTGTAAAATTTAATTTCTCGTGTAATGGTGGAACGCTCTCCAATCCAATAGATTTTCCGGATCTTAAGGCCTTTGGTGAAAACAATTATTCAAAAGAAATCCAAGATTTAAATGACGTAATCGATGTTATAGAGCAAGAATATGGATTTTCTTCTTTGACTCTTATTGGCCATAGTAGAGGCGGAGGAATCGTTACCATAGTTGGGGCAGGAGATAACCGAATATCAAAAGTGGTTTCATGGGCGGGCGTTTCTGACTTTTCAACTCGATTCCCAAAAGGTAAGTATTTGTCGAAATGGAAAGAAAATGGTGTTTTTTACGTTAAAAATGGAAGAACTGGGCAAGAAATGCCTCATTTTTGGCAATTTTACGAAGATTTTGATAAAAGCAGGAACAGGTTGAGTATTCAAAAATCAGTCAGCAGTTTGACCGTACCGTACTTAATTATTCACGGTTCAGAGGACGAAGCTGTTAATGTAAATGAGGCCTTTAATTTAAAAAAATGGGGTACTACTTCTAGACTGCAATTGGTTCATGGTGCAGGACATACCTTCGGGGCTTCAGAACCTTGGCCAGAGACTGAATTGCCAGAAGCTTTAACGGAAGTTTTGGATCAAACAGTTAAGTTTATTTTGAATTAACTTTCAATTCAATATCTACTTTAGTTTTTTCTTTTCTTTACAATACCTTGTTTAAGACTAAAAATGAATACGAAAAATCCTTAATTTCGGCGCTTTAAACAGAAATTATAAATACACTAGATGGTTGAGATTAAGTTTGGAACTGATGGTTGGAGAGCAATAATTGCTAAGGAATATACAGTAGATAATGTTGCAAGAGTGGCTGTGGCAACTGCATTATGGGTGAAACAGAATTTTGATTCTCCTTCAATTGTTTTAGGTTACGATTGTAGATTCGGCGGGGAAATGTTTGCTGAAGTAGCTGCAAAAGTATTTGTAGTTCATGGTGTTAATGTTAAAATGTCTAGGGGATTTGTTTCTACACCTATGGTAAGTTATGGGACTAAACATTTTAACGCATCTATGGGGGTTGTTTTAACAGCAAGTCATAATCCGCCTGACTATAATGGGTATAAACTCAAAAGCCATCATGGTGGACCACTAATTGAAGAATATGTTAAAGAAGTGGAAGCGATTATTCCTGCTGAACACAAGGTAGATTTGGATTCGATGAGTTTTAATGGAATGGTTCAAACTGGAAGCATCGAAATTATTGATTTGGAAACTATGTATGTTTCTGCAATAGAAGCTAATTTTGATTTGGATGCAATTAGAAACTCAGGATTAAATTTTGCTTATGATGCCATGTATGGTTCTGGTCAAAACGTATTGAAACGAATTTTTCCAGAAATGACGTTTTTGCATTGTGAGCATAATCCATCTTTTATGGGGCAGGCTCCAGAACCAATTCATAAAAATTTAACTGAATTTTCTGAATTAATTAAAGTGCGAGGAGACATAGCCTGCGGATTAGCTACAGATGGAGATGCAGACCGAATAGGATTGTATAATAGTCTCGGGGAGTTTGTAGATTCTCATCATATTATTTTGCTGTTGCTAAATTATTTGTACAAACACAAAGGAATGACGGGTAAAGTATGCGTTGCAGCGTCAACTACTCCACGCGTTACTAAATTAGCAGAACAATGGGGTCTTGAGCATGATACGGTTAAAATAGGATTTAAATACATTGCCAAACAAATGATTTCTGAGGATGTGTTGATAGGTGGAGAAGAGTCTGGAGGAATCGCGATAAAAGGCCATATCCCTGAGCGAGATGGTATATGGATGGGGCTAGTTATATGGGAGTATATGGCTAAGTCTGGCAAATCTTTGGAGAATTTAATCCAGGAAATTTATGATTTAGTTGGGGAGTTTAAATATTGGCGTGATGACCTTCATCTTGATGAAACTTTAAAGCAAGAAATTGTTGAAAATTGTAAAAACGGTCATTATACCCAATTCGGACCTTATAAAGTGGAAAAAGTAGATACAACTGATGGTTACAAGTTTTTTCTAGGGGATGATCAATGGATGATGATTCGGCCTTCTGGAACTGAGCCCGTATTAAGGTGCTATGCAGAGAGTACGGATTTAGCTGGAGCACTTCGAATTTTAGAAGCATGTAAATCTACAATAGGCGTTTGATGAATGCTAAGTGGAGCATATTGATTTTAATCTTATCCATTAGCTTTAACTCACAAGCTCAATTATTAGTTGAAGACAGTTGTTCTATCAACATATGCAGCTTTAACGTATACCTTTTAGGAGGAGTAGATCACAAATACAAAGAGATTAGCATTCAACATAAAGATGCGCGATACGTTCGGTCTGAATCCAGCTATCGCACTCCAGATAGAATTACGAATTGTGCTTCTTTACTTTCACGAGGAAATTTTAGCATAATCGTGCTTCAGGAAGTTGTGGATGGAGTTAGAGGAGATTCTGCCGTTGCTGACCTGACGACTTCTCTTAACCGTATTTCATTGAAAGGATATAAATGGTTTACTTCAGAAAGGATTGGAAAAGGAATGCGCATGGAGTCAATGGCTTTTATTTATGATTCTTTAAAGGTTGATCTAAGGAAAATAGAAGGTAAAAATTCGGCATTGATTGCTTGTTCTGAACCTAGGAATAGAAAATACGTTCAAACACATTGGTTGTCGGGAGATTTTGATTTCACCTTGATAAGCTGTCATTTCGCTTGGAACGATTCTGACTATTTTAGGCGGCAAGCTGATTACAAAGAGCTAAATGCGATCTTGCACCAACCACTGGAATATTCGGTAGATCCGGACGTAATTGTGCTTGGAGATTTTAATCGATTTGGAGGTGGTCATTTTAATACTGATCGAAAGGAATATGGAATACAACAGATAGCTTACGATTTCGAATTATTTAGATCACCACACATTGAATCTTTTGATTCTACATTAGTTCAATTGCGCGAGGTGCATGACAACCCTTACATTGAGGATCCACAGTTGCATTCAACTACAGTATCTGATAATACAATGGTCTATGACACCTTTTGGATTACCTCAGATGTTTTTGAAGAATTCGAGTTAGAGAATTGTCAATGGAATGTGGATTATGGCGTTATGGTTTATGATGAACCCAATGGCAATTTTTATATCGAAGACTTAGAAAAGCTCACACCAAAGGAGCTTAAGTATAAATACAGCGATCATCGTCCAATATGGATGCGCTTTTCGACTTGTTCAGGAAAGCAAGACCAATAAAATCAATAAATATTGAACGAATGCAAGAAAGCATGCTAATGCATGGCTATTTTACCGTTTGCCCCAAACCACTACTTCAGCTCTGCCTTTGCTTGTAGTAACTGTTTTATAGTTGAAATTAATTTTCTTAATTATTCTTTTATTGCCTGGTAAGTCAAGAATTCTTTCTGATCCCGGTGTAAATTTATGTCCCACCTTAAGGTTTAAGTCTTGTCCATTTCCAAAAATGACACGTATGTTTTTGACGAAAATAGGAGCTCCTTTTACACGAAGCTTAAGCTTCGTGAAGGCTCCTTTGAACGCGGTTACTGGAAGCTCATCATGGTCTGCTTGCATATTTACAATTCTAGTTCCAAGTCGCTGCCATTCTCCACCTGAATTAATATTTTTTGAAAAAGACATCGTGGATATAATGGTAGCCAAGGCAAGAAATAATGTGATAAATGATCTCATAATTGTTGTTTTGATTTATACTAAGTAGACTTCTCTTTAAGTAAAAGGTTTAATTGCGCTTTAATTTAGTGGCCATCCAGAGGAAAAAAAATGTTGCTTCCGTTTAGCCCGATTTTGAGTTTAGATCTAAAAAATAGGCTTAGCCAGCTGCATTTCTGCAAGTTTCCGCCTTGTGAAGCTTGACCCAAACCGATTGCGTGGCGACTAACTGTACAAGTAATTCAAATTGCAAAAGAAGTATACCTCACTGATATTTCGGTAAAATCATAGAAAAATATCCGTTAGATGCTCTTGGATTCGCTCAATTTAACATGTCTAAAACCCTGCAGGAATTTACTCCATTCAATGTGTAAGTAAGAAGAAATTGCTAGCGGAAAAGTTAGTCCTGATGAAATGATTGGTCTAAGACTTGAACAGCAAGCACTAAAACAAAATAATCTTTCTTCTTTTAGAGCACTTTGCACTGGCTAAATATCCAAGATCATAATTCATCTCCATTACAATCATTGCGCTGAAAGGGTGAGAGGCTTTGTAGCTATCATAATTTTTGTTTGCCGGAAAATTATTAGATTGGCCCAATGTGCTTATTGCATCTGATATCATGTAATTAAATCTTGCACCAAAAGTAACCCCGAAATTTTCAGAACCGATAAGATAAGCACCGAAGCCCATCGCAACTCCATAACCATTTTTATTCCAATTGTTGGTAACGGTTTCATTTACAATGTCAAGATATTCATTGGTGTGTTGAGCCTCTTTGATTAATGACATATACGGTCCAATTTCAAAATACCTGCCTTCATTATTGCTGCGATACATCAACAAAATATCCAATGCTTGGTAATTAATCTGTGAATTGTAAGTTGGACTGCCGCCACTGAGAGAATCCGTGATGTTGAATTTAAATTTTTGTTTGAAACTACTGCTAAGTATATCCACAGTTACCTCGTGGTTTTCTCCAAAATTCAGACCGATTTTTCCACCAAATGAATAGGCCCCGGATAATTGATGATTAAATCCAGAGTCATCAAAAATATTTTGATTGTACAATAATGAGAGTCCATAGCCACCTTTTATTCCAATATCTAGCCAATTCTGTGCAAAAGAAGTATTGATAATAGCAAAAGTTGTAAGAGTAAGAATCGTTTTTCTCATTATATTTGGCGTTTCCATTCGGCGAAATTATGGAATAATAATGCATAAAAAGAAAACAATTAAACGAAATGAAGATTTTACAGGATAAAACGGTAATAATAACGGGTGCAACAAGAGGTATAGGTAAAGGAATCGCTGAATTGTTTGCAGACTCTGGTGCCAACGTAATTTTCACCTATGCATCGTCAGAAGAAAAAGCAAAAGCAATTGAAAAGGACTTAAAGGGTAGAGGAGTGGAAGCCATTGCTGTAAAATCAAATGCTGCGGATTATCATGCGTGTGAAGAACTTGTTGCTTTGGCGCTGGATAAATTTGAGACAATCGATGTGGTTATTAACAATGCTGGAATCACGCGAGACGGTTTATTAATGCGAATGACAGAAGAAAATTGGGATGAAGTTATCAATACCAATTTAAAGTCGGTATTCAATATGACTAAGGCGGTTCAAAGAACCATGTTGAAGCAACGGAAAGGTTCAATTGTTAATATTAGTTCTGTGGTTGGTGTTAAGGGCAATGCAGGACAGGCTAATTATGCTGCGTCTAAGGCTGGTATCAACGGTTTTACGAAGTCAGTAGCGCAGGAATTGGGTTCTAGAAATATCCGATGTAATGCCATTGCACCAGGCTTTATTGAAACCGAAATGACAGGTGCATTAGATGAAAAAGTTGTTCAAGAGTGGAGAGACGCGATTCCTTTGAAAAGAGGCGGAACACCTGAAGATGTAGCAAATATGGCTTTGTTTTTAGCCTCAGATCTGTCGGCTTATGTCACTGGCCAAGTTGTTAATGTATGTGGCGGAATGCTAACTTAATTTGAATGAGTATTAGCCTAAGTTTTCCTGCGTGGTATGGTATTGTCTGTGTCGTTATAGGGTTAGCTTATGCCATTTTTTTATATCGAAATGACAAGCTGCTAAAGGAGTTGTCAAGATCATGGAAAATACTGCTCAGTTCTTTCCGGTTCATTATTGTTACAATTCTTGCTTTATTGCTTTTAGAACCACTTTTAGAATCAGTGACTAGTAAAGTAGAGAAGCCAGTCATTGTTTTGTTGCAAGATAATTCAGAGTCATTATTGTTGTCAAGGGATTCAGCTGTTATTCAAAGCGAATTCATAGAGCAGCTGGCCGCTTTAAAAACTGATTTGGGTGAAAAATATGAAATTCAATCCTATACATTCGGTAATGAAATCAGGCAAGGATTAAAAGTTGATTTTACGGATAAAACAACCAATATTTCCAATGTGTTTGATGAAGTTTACACGAGATATTACAATAGGAATGTTGGAGCGATAATACTAGCAACAGACGGTATTTATAATAGCGGTACGGATCCAACTTATTCAGCGCAAAAAATTAAGAATACTTCTATTTTTACAATTGCACTTGGCGATACTAATTCAAGAAAAGATATCATCATAACCGAAATTGCTTATAATCGATTAGCTTATTTAGGAAATATATTTCCTATTGAAATAGCGATAGCTGGAAAACAGTGTGAAGGAGCTAAGACTTCGGTAGACATTATTCACGATGGTAAAACCATATCAAGCCAAATTATATCGATAGATAAAAATGAATACTTTACAATCGTACCTTTTCAAATCGAAGCAAATAAAAGCGGACTTCAAAAGTACAGCGTTGTTGTAAGCTCAATTGAAGGAGAGCTGACCGTCGAAAACAATTCGAAGGAAATTTATATAGAAGTTTTAAATAGTAAACAAAAAGTTTTATTGCTGGCTGGCGCGGCTAATCCGGATATTTATGCGCTTAAAGTTGCTGTTGAAAAAAATAAAAATTATGAAGTTGATGTTCAATTGTTGAGTGAATTTAAAGAGGAGGTAAATGATTACAGTTTAGTAATTGCGCATCAAATTCCTTTTAAATCCACATCTCTTCCTGAAGTATTAAATTTTAGTTCATCCAGAATTCCAATATTTTATGTGCTGGGTTCCCAAACTAATTTTAATAAGTTCAATTCGCTTAATGCTGGTTTAAATTTATTAGCTCCTAAGGGAGTTTCTGAAGCGCAGGCACTTTTAAACACCTCTTTTTCTTTGTTTACTTTAGATGACGATTTTAAGAGAGATTTAGAAAAGTATCCGCCAATAGCTGTTCCATTTGCTAATGATTATTTAGTGAATAATTCGGCTGAAATCATGTGCTACCAAAAAATAGGTAGGTCACAAACAAATTTTCCATTGTTACTTTTTAATAAAAGTCAACAGAATAAATGTGGTATTTTCCTCGGTGAAGGATTGTGGAGGTGGAGAATGGCGGATTACAGAGAGAATAATTCGCATGAAAGATTTGACAATTTCTTCGCTAAAATTGTAACCTATCTAGCCTCCAAAGAGGATAAAAGTTTTTTTCGAATATATACTTCGTCTGAGTTTCGAGAAGATGAAGACATTATATTCAATGCGGAATTGTATAACGAAAGCTATGAATTAATCAATAATGTTGAGGTACAGCTTTCTGTTTTTAATGAGGTAGGGGAAGAATTTAATTTCTCTTTTACGCCTGTTATGAATTCCTATCGTTTGAATTGTAAACGCCTTCCAGAAGGTGAATATAGCTATGTTGCGAGTGCCAATAGGTCTGGTGAAGTATTTGAACAAAAAGGTATGTTTTCAATAGCTGAATTGAAAGTTGAAATGATTAATGCGACTGCGAATCATTCTCTATTGTTTAATATAGCAGATAGAAGTGGAGGCAGCTTGTTTTATCCGAATCAATTAGATAGCTTAAAATCAACCATACTAAGTAAAAAGGAAATAGTAGACGTTTCTTATTTCGAAAAGAATCTTACAGACCTGGTAAATTGGAGGTGGATTTGTTTTCTACTTATTTTCTTTTTGGGGATAGAATGGTTCTTGAGAAAATATCATGGTGCGTATTAAGTTGATGCAATGTTAATTTACGATGTAAAGTATTATTGGGGTAGATACCGAAACAAACTGGTCTTGTTAACGCTGTTGTTTTTGGTGCTGTTCACGTTTAAAATCAAAATTTTAGGTCTTCTCGGGGCTTATTTAATTTGCGAAAACGATTTAGAATCAGCTCAAGTTGCATTTGTTCTTGGAGGAAATGCTGAGATACGGGCGTCGAAGGCGGCTGAGATCTATCAGTTAGGCTTAGTTCAAAATTTTATTTGTACGGGCGAACATCATAATGATTTGTCATCTTATTTTGATGTTCCAGATTCTGAGGCTCATTTAACTAAGGGCTTTATCCAGCAAATGGGAGTTCCAGAAAATCAGATTGAGGCAATGCAAGCAGGAACAAGTACTGTGGAAGAAGCTGACATTATATTTAAAAAATGCTTGGAATTTGATTGGACCAAAGTAATGATTATCTCAGATCGCTTTCATACCAGAAGGATCAATCATATTTTTTGGGATAAATTTAAAGCAAACGGCATTGAATTAATTGTTGTGGGTGCGGCTAATAATAAGTATCAAGAAGATCAATATTGGCAGAGTGAAAAGGGATTTGTGATGGTTATTATGGAATACATTAAATTAGTCCACTATCATTTTTTTAAAGCCTAAATGATGATTTTAAACGAGTTTTTTACAAACCGGGTATGTTAGCTGTCAGCTGTTTTTGATGAATTGGTCATTAAACGATTCAATAGTGTTAATTCTTTCGTTGATAAATCTCTCCACTTACCTAAAGGCAGGTCAAGTTGGATATTCATGATGCGAATTCTTTTCAGCTTAGTGACATCGTAACTCAAGTAATCACACATCCTACGTATTTGTCTGTTGAGTCCTTGTGTCAGAATTATTCGAAACTTGAATTTCCCAATTTTTTCTACAAAACAATTTTGTGTTACCGTATCTAATATGGGTATGCCTGATTTCATTTTGAATATAAAATCATCAGTGATGGGCTTGTTGACCGTCACAATATATTCTTTGTCATGCTTATTGTTGGCTCTCAATATTTTATTTACAATGTCTCCATCGTTGGTCAGTAGAATTAACCCTTCACTGGGTTTGTCCAGGCGTCCAATAGGGAAGATTCGAGATGGATGATTGATGAAATCAATGATGTTGTCTTTTTCGGATTTTGTATCTGTAGTACAAACAATTCCAATTGGCTTGTTAAAAGCAATGTAAACAGGAATTGTTTCTCTAGAAGAGATAAGCTTACCATCCACTCGCACCTCGTCAGTAGGCATTAGCTTGGTTCCCACTAGGGGTAGAACGCCGTTCACGGTCACCCTTCCTTGATTAATTAATTTGTCCGCTTCCCGGCGTGAACAATGTCCGGATTCACTTAAATATTTATTGATTCGTTTCAAAATAGAGATAATACTAACTTTTAATTTAGTCTAGCTTTTTAGTCGCTTAGAAGGGTTTTTATTTCATTTCATCGATTAAATAGCGTATTTTTACAGAATATTGTTTTGTTTAAAGCTTTACTTTTGACCTAAACCACATGTTAAAACAAGTAATTTCTAGTATTGCCGTTATTTCATTTTGCATACTTAATTGTCTTGGGCAAGTGAATAGTACGTCTATTAATTCAAGTACTTTCAACGATTGTGCAGTGTGGGATTTTTGTCCTAATCCAAATATAGTAATAACCGATACTGTTTTTATCAAACATGATATTGTTTCTTCTGCAAACATCACAGTAAATGGAGTTCTCTATATTGATGTAAGTGGTAATTATTCTGGTGGGCATAAAATTAATGTTGCTACAACAGGAAAGTTGTACAACTATGGTCGAATAGAAATTACAGAGGAACTGCACAATGATGGAGAAGTCTACAACAGTGGGTATTTGGGTATTAAAAAGTACCACGACGATGGTTACACGTGTAACTACGATACCATTGAAATTCAACAAGGTCAAAAATACGACTGTCATGGATGCACACTAGAATGTGGTGGAACACTGTTAGCGTGCGACGTTAAACTTCATAATAATGGTGGGAATCCAGCATTAATTTCTGAAGTTGATGTTTGTTGTCAAGATGGTTCTGATCCAAGCATTAATCTGCAATCAGGCTCGATTGATTCAGCCACTGTAAATTTTTGTTCTTTACCATTGCCTATCGAACTATTGTATTTTGCTGCTAAAGTTGAAGAGAAAACTGTTGTTTTGGATTGGCAGACTTTAGCAGAATTAAATAATAAGGAATTTGTTATTTGGAAAAGTATAGATGGTTTGAAATTCAATTCTATTGGAAGTGTTCCAGGATCAGGTAGTGTTTCAACGAACAGAAAATATAGATACGTAGATGCTAATCTTGCTGAAGGTTTGTCTTACTACCGTATCTCACAAGTCGATTTTAATGGTAAAGAAACGTTTTATTCAATAGCTACTGTATCAAGTGAATCGTTTCATTTAGTTAATAGCTATCCAAATCCTGTTCAAGATGATTTAATCATTCAATTGTCGTCAGTTGGATTAACACCGATACAAGTAGATATTTGCAATGTTGTAGGCCAGGTATTAGTTAAGCGGCAATTTAGGATTGTCCAGGGCGAGAATAAGCTGTCAATTCCCACCAATTCTTTTAAGAATGGTGTCTATTTTTTCCGTATTTCAATGCCTAATGGTGAATTTATCTTGAAAAAATTCTTGAAGCAATAAAGGATTGTTTGCCTAAAAATTAGTTTGCAATTTTTCATCATTGTGCTTTCAAATCGGGTCTTAAGTTAACTAACTTCTGTGTTTTCTAAATACTTTGATTATCTTATCCGTTAACATTAAGTTTATACATTTCGTTATTAACTATTTAACACCATGATTAAATTTTCATTCGCTTGTTTCACCTTGATAATTGCCCTATCTATTACTTGCCGAGTATCTGCCCAGATGCTTCAGCCGGCTAACAGTTATGAGTTGGGTAATGCCCCTTTGTGGGTAAAAAAACTTTATGGGACGAATCCAAATGTATTTGAGATTGACAAATTATACAATGATTATTACACGAGTAATAATTTTGTAAAGTCGTTTTATACCCAAGAGTTTAAAAGATGGAGAAGAGCTGTGGGAGATTTTATTGATGACAATGGTTTCGTTGATCATAATTTAATTCAAGAATACCGTGAAATTAGAGTGCGTAAAAAAAATGCTAATAAAGAGATGAAGACTGGCTCTTGGTCTGTGGTAGGCCCTCTGAAGGTATTTGATGAATCAGGTGACTTAAAAGCGAATCAAACTAATGTATATTCCATAACACAATGTGCAGGAACACCTACAACCATGTATTGTGGTACCGAGCCTGGAGAAATTTATAAATCGATAGATGGTGGAACAAACTGGAGCAATGTGTCACTTAATTTGGGCACAAATTGGGGCACGACTGCAATTGCTGCCCATCCAAGTGATCCGAACGTAGCCTACGCGGGAGGAGGAGACATCTTATATAAAACAATAGATGGCGGCGCAAGCTGGACGATAGCGTTGAATTCATCTGCTTTAGATCCGGCTGAAATATTTATTCATCCCGGTAACCCGAATATAGTAATGACCACAGGTCCTACAGGTGTTCATAGAACAGATGACGGTGGACTTTCTTGGGTGAACCTATTAAATGACCCTGCTTATGATATCAAATCGAACCCACTAAATCCTGATAAGCTTTTTTTGGCAATGGATGAATTGGATGACGATGTGGTAGATATTTTTGTTTCATTGGATGGCGGTGCAAACTGGACACGACAATCTTCTGGTTGGTATAATTCTACAGATCCCGACAGGTTGTGTCGTGGGGCAAGAATTGCTGTAACTACTGCGGATACCTCCAGAGTGTATGTATATTTAATTGGAGACTCGAAACCTGGAGATATAGGTTATATCGGGCTCTTTAGGAGTGATGATGGCGGTTATAACTGGATAAATCCTATAGGTCAAATTGGTAGTCCTTATTCTGACTCTATACCCAACTTGGCGAGAGGTTCTGACTCTTGGGCTTATCATCAAGGGTTTTATAATTGCGCGATTATGGCGAGTAAGGATGATCCGGACCAGATTGTAATTGGAGGTCTCAATATGTGGCGTTCTAATGATGCTGGCGTAACATTTGAGTGTGTCAATGGTTATCAATGTTGGAATTATAACATGCACGTAGACATGCAAGATTTTAGACAGTTTGGAAACGAATATTGGGCGACTACTGATGGTGGTATTTACAAATCTTCTGATTTCTTTTTTACGCAACCAACGGTATCCATGAGTGGAGTTCACGGTTCTGATTTTTGGGGATTAGGTTCGGGCTGGAATGTGGATGTATTGGTTGGTGGCTTATATCACAATGGTAATGCCGCTTATTACCAAGATTATGCAGCTGGAGAATTTCTAAATTTAGGCGGAGGTGAGGCGCCAACGGGATATGTTAATCCTGGACAAGATAGACGGGTATATTTATCAGATGTAGGAGGTAGAATAGTGCCTGAAAATATTGGTGATCCAATTATTGGTGCATCTATGGGAATGGCGCCCAATGAAAGTTACTGGGCGGCTGAATCGTCGGAAATGGAATTTCATCCGAATTGTCACAACATCATTTATTTGGGAAAGGATAACCAACTTTTTAAGAGCTCGGATGGCGGGACATTATTTACGGCGATTCATACTTTTTCAGTTGGCGCTACTGTAACCTACATCGAAGTTTCTAGAGATGCTCCAGAAGTGCAATACGCAGTAGTTAGAGGTTCAGGGTCTTGTACATTACATAAAACAATAAATGAGTGGAATACGGCAGTTAATCTGGCTCTTCCAATTTCAACCTCCAAAGGGTTGATAGCTATTGATCCATCTAATCATAATCATATTTGGATAGCCTTTCCTTATGGTCCGAACGGGAACAAAGTGTACAAGTCAATTGACGGCGGCTTGAACTGGACGAATATAACAAGTACTGAATTGAATGGGCATTCCATTCATTCAATGACTCATATTGGAGGAACAGATGGCGGTATTTACTTGGGGACGAATAGTACGGTTTTTTATAAAAATAATTCTATGAGTGGCTGGCAAATTGATGATGTTGGTTTACCAGTGAAAATCTCAACGGATATACTAAAACCTTTTTATAGAGACGGGAAAATTAGAATGGCGAGTTATGGAAAAGGTATATGGGAAAGTCCTCTGTATGAGTCGCCCAGTAAACCTGAAGCAAAAATCATGGTTAATATGCTTACCGCATTGTGTGAAGCAGATACTTTTTATTTCGATGATCATTCAATGTTAAACCATTCAGGGGCAACTTGGAGCTGGACTTTTGAAAATGCCCATATCACATCTTCAACCATTAGAAATCCAGCTGTTAAATTTAATTCAACAGGTACATTTTTGGTTACGCTCACGGTAACCAATAGCGGTGGACAGTCGGATATAGATTCTTTATATATTAATATTGAAACACCGATTGCTGCTCAGTTACAAGAAGATTTTGAATTATCATTTCCTCCAAATGAATGGTATGGAAGCTCTACCGGGAATATTAACTGGGAACAAACATCTCTAGCAGGTGGTTTTGGCTCTAGTGCCAATGCCATGATGGTGGATAACTATAATGTCTATGCTTGGGGCAATTATTGCGATGTAACAGCTCCTTTAGACTTTAGCGCTGCTACTAGCGGTTGGTTAAGTTTCGATGTCGCTTACGCAAGATATAGCTCTGTAAATAAAGATTCTTTAGAAGTCTTGGTTTCTTCTGATTGCGGACAATCATGGACCTCGGTTTATTTTAAAGCTGATTCGGACTTGCCTACAGCACCTGATTATTCGGGAGGTCAGTTTGTACCTACTGCAGCGCAATGGAGAAAGGACTCTGTTGATTTATCAGCTTATATCGGAAATAACAACATGCGTGTTACTTTTAGAAACTATGGTGGATATGGTCAGGCATTATTCGTAGACAATATTAATTTGGGAGGTGTTTCTGTTACTATTCCTAAATACGATGAAAAATTTATTACCGTTTACCCTAATCCAGTATCTCGAACAGGCGAAATTAATATTGTAACATCAGATAAAGGTCAGATGACCTTCAGTTTGTTCAATACCGAAGGGAAGTTAAAGGCTCACTTAATTCAATCACTTGAAAATCCGGTATCGATTAAGGAGCTTAATTTGGCAACCGGTACTTACTTGTATTCGGTTCAAACAAGGAATTTCTTTTATAAAGGAAAAGTTCTTGTAACAAATTAATCAGGATTAGGGGAGCCATTTTATTTTAGAGAAATCAGGTTTTCGTTTTTCAAGGAACGCATCTCTTCCTTCTTTGGCTTCTTCGGTCATATATGCTAATCTAGTGGCTTCACCTGCAAAAACTTGCTGCCCAACCATACCATCATCAGTTAAATTCATTGAAAATTTCAACATTTTTATTGACGTAGGTGATTTAGCCAACACTTCCTGCGCCCATTCGAAAGCGGTTGTTTCTAATTTGTCGTGCGTAATTACGGCATTTACCATTCCCATTTCAAAAGCTTCTTGAGCGGAATAATTTCTACCCAAAAAGAAAATTTCCCTCGCCTTTTTTTGGCCAACCATTTTGGCCAGGTAAGCCGATCCATAACCGCCATCAAAACTTGTTACATCGGCATCTGTTTGTTTGAAAATAGCGTGTTCTTTACTTGCTAGTGTCATGTCACAAACTACATGTAAGCTATGACCGCCCCCAACTGCCCATCCTGGAACTACAGCAATAACTACTTTCGGCATGAATCGGATGAGTCTTTGAACTTCTAGAATATTCAATCGATGCATACCATCTGTTCCAACGTATCCTTGGTGCCCTCGCGCGCTTTGATCCCCGCCGCTGCAGAAGGCATAAACACCATCTTTCGTTGACGGTCCCTCTCCTGAAAGAAGCACAACTCCAATACTTGTATCTTCCTGGGCGTCATAAAATGCTTGATAAAGCTCACTTGTTGTGTTGGGCCTAAACGCATTTCGAACATTTGGGCGATTGAATGCGATTCTAGCAACCCCATTACATTTTTTGTAGGTAATGTCTTCAAAACCTTTCCCGTTTCTTAATTTAGGCAGGGCATTTTCCCAAGCAATATCAGTCATAATCTTTGATTTGGTCTATAAAGTTAAGAAGGTCTATTGATTATAAAACATTTCTTTCAATCGCTTCATCCTTTTTCTATTCACTTGATGGTCGCTATATCCAATTCTGGAGGCGGATCTGAAGTGGATTTGTTTCGAATTTTTATTAAAGTAGAATTCAACATCGTCATTCCATTTCATCCAACCCGTTACAAAAACAACGTGCATATAGGTGCTGTCTGATTTGATTACAGTGGTATTTCCAAATTCACTAATGCACTGTTCAATTTTCTTATAGGCTTCATTGTAATCCACATAATCCCATGCAGGCATAAAGTGAGTCCGGTCATCTGATTCTGCTTGGCTAGAAACGCAATTGGGACTTTTGGGCACAGACTTTAGTTTTCCATCTGGAGAAACGCCAAGACCACTTGGGGTACCGCAACTGAAGAGTAATCCTATCATACTGAATAATGTTATTTTTGTTATTAAATTCAATTGTACCTTTTATTAAAAATTGCATTTAAAGAATATGAACAATAATACAATATCTATACTTCTGATAACAATTGTTATTAATGCTTGTTCGCAAGACAACAAGCAACAGGATAACGACAATATTAATGTACAATCAGTTCCATCTTCAATACTCAATTCGAACCAAATCGATACTACCACTACTTTAGTCTCTGGGATAGACAGTGTTAGGCTGAATTACTCTTGGATATCCGATTTTGATATTAAAAATACGCTTGTAAATCGGATTCCAACTCCTGACGGGTTTGAAAGAGTTTCTTCTCATCCCCAATCATATGGATATTGGTTGAGACACATTCCGTTAAAGGAGGGGAGGCCAAATGTTTTGTTGTACAATAAAGAAGAAAAATGGAATCAGTCAGCACATGTTGCTGTATTAGACTTGGATGTAGACGAACGGAACCTTCAACAATGTGCAGATGCCGTAATGCGATTGAAAGCAGAATTTCATTATCAAAAAGAGGATTTTAGCAACATTCATTTTAAGTACACTAGCGGCGATAATATTCCTTTTAGTAAATGGATTACTGGAAAAAGACCATCTGTTTCTGGACATGAAGTAATCTGGAAAAATTGTACTAGTTGTGATGACACTTATCCTAGTTTTAGAAAATACATGCTTAGTATATTTAATTATGCCGGCACAGCTTCTTTAGAGAAAGAGCTATCGCCAAAAGCTTGGACGGATATACAAATTGGCGATGTTGTCATTAATGGAGGGTCTCCTGGTCATGCAGTAATTGTGCTTGATGTTGCAATTGATACTGAAACGGATGAAAAATTATTTTTATTAGCTCAAAGCTATATGCCTGCGCAAGAATCACATATTTTAAGGAATCCTGTTAATTCAGAACTGAGTCCGTGGTATAGTGTTTCAGAGATAGCTTCCGGGCCACTAGATACCCCTGAATGGAGTTTCACGAACACGAGTTTGCGCCGTTTTAACTTCTAACATTATTAATGATCTTTGTGATCATCAGTCTCCTTTTCAGCCTTTGGCGGCTCATAGTTAAAATCAATAGAGAGCTTTCTTTCTAAAATTTCAACCAAATTGACTACCCCGATTTTTTTTGCAACAATGTTGTTTTCTTTGTCTAATAAAAATATTTGAGGTGTAGAAAAAATGTCATAAATGTCTCTGAAATTCAAGCTGTTAAGTGTTGTTTTTCGTTCATTCACAATGTACTTTGCGGCATTGCTATTAACTTCGGGGTTGTCAGAAATATTAATCCAGTTCAAGTTGTTCTCCCGAATGTATTTTTTCCAGGGTGTATTCTCTAGTTCGGTATTTACGCCAATGATTTCAATATCTAGCTTTTTCACATTAATTTCATCATATAGCTTTTTCAGCTTTGGAATTTCTTTTTTGCAATGGCCACAACCAGGGTCCCAAAACACGAGTATTTTATACTCATTGGGTAGTTTTCTAATGTCTATCCAATTTTTTTCGCTTGTATCTTGGAGAATCAAATCAGGAGCAGGCCCGTATAGTTTTAGTCGGTTGAGTGTTGTTGCTCTTTCACATATTTCTTTGATTTTATTGTTTTTCTCGACTGCGCCGAGCTTTTTTTGTTTTTCTTCAACTTCTTTTTCTAAGGCCTCAAGTTCTTCTGAATTTTTACTTTCCTTGATTTTGTTGAGCTCTTTTTGTGCTGCTGAAAGTGCAAGTTGTGCCTTTTTAATATTTTCCAAGTATTGATCTTCAAGCCAGAATGCTTGTGTTTGTCCATTGCTTCCTCTGCAGTAGTACTTCAATGCAATCCCTACAAATACAGCGTCCATCCCCATAATTTTACTTGTCTCGTATTTGTATGTAAGGGTATGCACCACATATTTAAAAAGGTCTGTTTTTTTGGGTAATTGATCAATTAGTTTGTAGGCTTGATCTAAAATTGAGTCGGGATGCTGAATACACACTTTTTCAAAAAAGTATTTCAGTTTTTTAGCAAATATGGGTGTTTTTACAATTCGTGGATCGTCGAGATGATATTCGTCAAAGTAATGGTTTTTATAGTAGTGATAGCGTTCCATTTGCTTCGAGGTATCTCCTTTTAATAATTCTGGAATTTCTGGTTCCAAGCTCATGGCAATGATTGCACCGAAAAGATTGTTTCCATTTTCTTGAGCTAATTGTTTTTGATGTGCCTTCACTTCTTTGTCAATAGCAAATAGCTGATCTTTAGAAGCTTGGTCTTTCTTATTTCTTAATGGACCAGCAAGAGCTTGTTTTTCACTTAGGTAACTGAAATAAGAGTAAAATAATTTATTTTCATCAGACTTCAGCACTTTCATTGATTTTACAAAATTAATGGTGTCTGTTTGCAATACTACTTTGGGCTCATTCTCGCTGAGAATTACTTCAAAAGTTTTTGGACCAGGCAAAACAACGGCGTAAACGCCACCTTTTATAGAGGATCTCTCAAATTTAGCAACACCCAATTCAGACTTCGTCGTATCGTAATAGTATAGTTTGTCTCCAAAATAGTTTGCTAAATACACATCTTGACCAGCAGCCAAACCATTAACTTTAAACGTATAGCTATAGTTTTGAGCTGACAAACTCGTAACACCCAAGAACGTAATAAGTGTTAATATCCATTCTTTCATATTCATGTTGTTTTCGATTGTTAATTAAAGGTACCATTTCAAATAACGAACCAAATTTAAGAAAGCAGCCCAAATTGAACGCATATGGTCAAGATTTAACAAAAATTTAAGTATTTAATCTTGATATTTTTAGGATGATCGGACCAGGTTTTTCACTGTTGATCTTATAATTATAAATTGAACCAGGTAGAAACAGGTGTAAACACAAAGACCAATTACTAACGTAGTCCAGCTTAGTCCAATTCCAATGTCGATTCCTAGTTCATGGTTAAAGATGGATGATATGTAGTATTTAACTGCAATTACTATAGGAATGGTACTCAATGTTATTAGCCCGAATAGTTTGTTGAAATTCTGCATTACTGCAGCACTAACGAAGCTAAAAGAGTATCCGATTAAGCCCAACAACTTAATTTCATAATCGGAATTTGATAATAGTAATTGGGCATTTTGGATGAAAGTCAATAAAGAAAGAAGGATAATTACTAATGAAATGATTACAATGATTGGAAGTAAAACATTCATGATCTCGGTTACTTTGCCTCCGTTAATCTTATCAGAATTTGTTTCGTATAAATGATCTGACAAGTAATTGGCTAACGACGGGTTTTTTGAATTAGATGTACTAATAACAATGCGATTTATTTTGTTTTTTTCGCCTATTCCGAACTTATTATTATTGTAATTCATGAAGCTTTCTGGAACAATTACACCATCAGAAAAACGATCGGAGAAAGCTGCTATTCGGACATTATACCAGGTTGCATTTCCAATTTTCAATTTTGGCTTGATGTGAGAAATAAGTTCTTTTGTCACTTTAGGGGATCTGGCTGCTTCGGCTATGCCAAAATTATAGGAGTTAAAAAAGGAGGTAGGTACAATAACAGGAACTTCATTGTCACCAATCTTCCATTTGAATTTTGGAGGTAAATTGTCTATGAACTCGTTGGGAACTGTAATCAATGGCATTAGTGTATTAAAGGAAGATTGTGGTCCTACTTCAGCTACAACAAGTGACTGAAAATTATTTCCAAAAACAGGAGCAGCATCAATTACAAATTCTTGTTGCTTCAGATTCTCAAGCTCTGATTGATTAAAATTACCATCAGCAAGCATGTTTACTTCTTTGTTGATTACCAGAAAGTCTGTTCCTGAGATGGCGGGTGTGCGAAGAATTGTGGTGATGTCCAAATAAAGCTGGATGGACAACAACATGATTGCCAGACCAATAATGGAGCCTGCGACAGAGAATGTAAGCTGCCCGCTTTTACCATTACTAAATATCAATTTACCAATCATAAATAAATTGTGTCGCTAACAGTTAGCCCGTGCTTTGGGCCCAGAGTGGAAATTAAATAGCCTGCCTTATTTTGGCTACATACATCCTCAATTAGCTCTATTGCAATTTCAATATTGGTTAGGTCAAGGTGGCTAAAAGGCTCATCAAGTAGAACAAATTCAAATGGTTGTAAAAGTGCTCTTAATATTCCGACGCGTTGCTGTTGACCTTTAGATAATGTTGCTGCTTTTTGATTAATTTGGGATGAAAGCCCTAGTGTATCAATGTGTTGTTTTAATTCTTGTTCACTTTTTGAATGGGTTAGATTATTTTTAATTATTAAGTTCTCAAGGAGTGTTAGCTGAGGAAATAATAAAATATCTTGAGGTAAATAGCTTAAGGTTTTACTTCTTAATTCAGAGCGTTCATTCAGGCTATACTCTTCCCAGCGTTTACCATTCAATTTTATTTCCCCAGTATAATCTGTTCGCGATCCATATAAAAACGAAATAAATGAAGATTTTCCTTTTCCACTTTCTGAGGTTAAAAGGTAGGTTTTGTCTGTGTTTAATTCAATTTTCTTGCCCCACGCACTTTCAGTAAAGTAAGTTTGGTCATTTAATGGTGTGGGAATTACGTTATTAAATTCTATTCTCAACCAATTTATTTTTCGTTTAGGAAGTCAACTTTTCCTGAAGTAAAGCCGTAGTAGGCAGGTACCACTTTTAAATCCCCAGAATCTACGTATTTGCGAATGATATCAGAGTTAGAAATAAGAGCCGTTGCATTAATTGCTGCATTGCATTCTACCACCTCCTTAATAGGAGCGCCTGGTTTTGCTTTTACTGCAGGGTTAATGAAGCTAATCAAATGGTTTAAATTAGGGCCATTGTCACCGTCCGGATAGCTCGCAATTGCTGCGCCAACCGCACCACATGATTCGTGTCCGAGTACAACGATTAAATTAGTGCCAATGTGTTCAACAGCGTACTCAATACTGGCAATTGAAGAGGGATTAGCAATGTTGCCTGCGACTCTGATAACAAATAGATCTCCAATTCCTCTGTCAAAAATAAGCTCAGGTACTACTCTTGAGTCGGCACAATTTAAAATGATAGCGAATGGATTCTGTCCGGTTGTTAATTCATAACGTTGAAGAGAATTAATACTGGGTTTAAGAATCTTGTCTTCCACGTATCGACCGTTACCTTCTTTTAATTTTTGCATTCCTTCGTCTGAGGAAATTGAGTGTCTTGCTGCCATAGCTAATATATTATGAGTTTAGTACAATAATTTCTTGAAATTAAGAATTTAGGTTAGATAGTGATTGCAATATTAGTTAAGAAATCTTAATTTAGTAGAAGGAATCGAATAACTTTTGTTATATCTGAGTCCAGGTGCAAGCCGACCCACATGGCCAGTATTTAAACCTAACGTTTTTTATATTGGGAATTAATTGTTTGAATTATGGCGTGCCGCTGTTTCTTTTTGATTCCAGGCGGATTACAGAACTCAATCTGCGTTCTCATAAGTGTCTTTAGAGGTTTAATAAACTTCTACGCCATGTGGGTTTTTTATTTAATAAAAGTTATTGAGTCTCTTTGTTACCGGCTAACTTTTTTCCAATGATGGTACCGTCAATTATTTGCTGCTGAAAGTCTTTCATGCCTCCTGGAGTATGAGGAACCATGATGGTGTTATTGGTGCTATTCGACCCTATTGAAGTTAATGTGTCAAAGTACTGTGTCATTAATACAAACTGCATAATTTCTTGAGGATCAACTTCTTGGAGGGCTTGTTGAAAATCTTCTACTGATTCTTTAAATCCACGGACAATCGCCAATCTTTGCTGCGCAATTCCTTCTCCGGACAATCTTTTGCTATCTGCTTCCGCTTCCGCGCGTTTAACAATGGTAATTTTTTCTGCTTCTGCTTCTTGAACAGCCGCTTCCTTGTCACGCATCGCGGCATTTATTCTGTTCATAGAAATTTTGACTAATTCGTCGGGAGCAATATCTGTAATTAATGTCTTTACTATTTTATACCCATATTTTTGCATTTGTTCCGATATGTTGTCCCGCACAGCAATGGCTATGTCTTCTTTTTTAGAAAAAACATCATCCAGTTTCAGTTTTGGTACTTCAGCTCGTACTTCGTCAAAAATATATGCTGCTACTTGACCGTGTGGATCTTCTAACTCGTAAAATGCTTCGTAAACTTTAGATTTAATAATTCTGTACTGTACGGAAATCTTTAATTCAACAAATACATTATCTAATGTTTTAGTTTCAACGTTAACGTCTAATTGTTGAATCTTTAAGTTCTCCTTCGATACGATCGACTCAATAAATGGAATTTTCAATTTTAGCCCAGCATCAGAGATTCGGTTGTACTTTCCCAGCCTTTGGATAACCCATGACTGCCTTTCTGGAATTATCATAAAGGTTTTAATTATTAAAATGATTCCAAAAAGCGCTTCTATTCCGTATATGATTATTTCATTTTGCATGTCACTGAGTAATTTTAAACTAAAATACTAAAGTATTTGAGAGATAATATTGTAACTAGCTACAATTATTTATCCAATAAGTAGAATTATAATAGGTCTTTTATAGCATGTACTTTTCAGGAGAGAGGCTTCAATAATCTAGTATTTAATAAATTTTTTAATTACCTGTCCTTCGTTTGTTGTTATTGACATAAAGTACTGACCTTCATTGATTTCTGAAACATTAATTACATTGCTAGTGTAGGTTCTTAGATGTCTGCCTTCTGTGGTAAATATTTTTACACTAACTATTTTTGCAATTGTCTCAATTCGGATAGTGCTTGTAGCGGGATTGGGAAAAATATGGGTGATAACCTGTGCATCATTTATTGGAATACTTACGGGGTGTTCAATACCAACATAAATACTGTCTAGACTTAACAAGTATTGGTCAGAAGAGTTGTTTCTGAAAGCGAGGTATATAGTTTGGTCAGCCAAATCAAATGAATCAAGTGAAATGAAATAGCTCGTCCATTCAGGTGATTGTGCAGGAATATTCAGTAAAGTATCTTGTTGAAAAAAACTATCGATTAAATTATGGGTAGAAGCAAAAACTTGAAACCCATCAGGATAACTGCCATCATAGGATTTTGCCTTAAAGGAGAGTTTGTTTCCGAATGATCCCAGGGTAATCGGTGGAGAAATTAACCAGTCGTCAGATGTTCCTACCGGGTCGTACCATGAGGTACTGGTAAGTACAGAATCTCCTGAACCAATGTTATCCAAATCTTCTGTTACTACCCAGGCATCATTGATGAAGTCAACACTGGCTTCTGGCGAAAGCCCATCATTATTGATTAGCGACCAATCAGAAGGGAATGCTCCTTGAAAATCTTCAAAAATAACCGTGGTTGCCTGACCAAAAGCATTTCCGAAGCACGGCAGCGTCAATAGAAATAAATACAGCTTATTCATAATTTATATTTAATGCTTCAAAAATAATATAACCATTGGTTCTAATGACGCTAAACGCTTTTCTTTCTGAAATATTTTCTAAGTTAATTTACTGTGTGCTCTATTTCCACAATTCAGATTGAATTTCTAAAGAAACTTTTCGTTTTTTATGGCGTAAACATTTGCGGTTGTGCAGTGAGTAGCAGGAATTTGCACTTAGATTAAAACAACTAACTAATGAAATGATAATTTCTAACCATCCATTCCATAGTAAATCAGCCTTAGTCATTGTATTAATGCTAACAGCATGGTCTGTGTCTGGGCAAGATTCTATTCGCACGGTATTGGAGTTGGATTTCCTTTTCCAGTATGACTTAGAAGAATTGGAAGATGCTACTGATGGCATAGTTATTTACGATCAATATTGTCCTGGTATAACGGGGCAGGTTAACTTAAGGAAGGATGTTTTCAATCATTTGGCTAATAAGGAACAAGTGGATTACTATTCTAATGGAAAAGTTTTACATCGAGGAGTGTACGAAGATGGTTCCTTAATTAAATACAGAAATTATTATCCTAATGACCAAGTTGAGCGAGAACTGAAGGTGAAGAAAGGGAAGCCAAAACTCTTTACTAGCTATTACATTTTTGGAGAAATAAGGGAACGCAGGGTATTTGATGATGGGTTCATAATGTTACATGAAAAGTACCATTACAGCGGTAGACTAAAATATTTGCTGGAAATTTCGGATGTGGGGTATTTAAAAATGGAACAATGGAATGATGAGGAAGGATTTCCATTGAAATATACAGAATTGATTGATGAAGATTCTTTAATTTATGAAATAGCTGAAAATTATACTAGTGGAACAATTAAAAATAAAAGACATTATATTTTTGATCCGAAAACAGAAACGTATTGCAAGCACGGCCACTTTGAGTCCTATACGGAAACGGGTGTAAAAGTGGCTGACATGAATTATGAATATGATCAATTGGTTCAAGTAGTGATTGCTGAGAAGTCGAAAACAGAGACAGAGGTTGCAGCGAATATGTCTTCAATTCCCGCAGAATATTTAGCTTTTGACATAGATAATAATGGAGAAATCACAAAAGGAGAAATTGATGAGGCTGTCAATTCATTCTTTGATGAGGACAGTACCTTAAAAGTGAGTCAAATAAATGGGCTTGTAAATTATTTTTTTGAGCAAGATTGGTAATGATGGCATTAGCGTGATCCAAAAGCCATAACAGCATTGACTTGATATGATTTGTGTGGAGCAATTGATACGGCGGCATGACTAAATTCTTTGTCAAAAACGTTTTTTCTGTGACCTAGATTAGCAATTCCTTCGTCGATTAGCCAGCTAAATACAATATCAATTGCTTTCTGGTTACCATAGTCACAATTTTCTCCGTTTGTCGGAAAAACGTCTTCTACGTATTTAAATCTTTTGCTGTAATTCTGATGTCCGATCGTACCTTTTTTACCACTGTGCACAGCATGGATTTCAGCAACTTTATGTAAAGAATCATTTGCGATAAAAGGAGGTAGCTTCTTAGATTTTTTCAAAAAACGTTTTAAGGAAGATAAATAGGAGGAATTTTTGACCGCTCTTACTTCGATATACAGTGAGAGTGTAGTTGTTAGGAATAGCTTAGGATTCATTCGAGCAAGATTGCAATAAAAGAGTACATTTTCTTCAACCTCATTCATTTTAGAAGAGGGTAGATTCCTTGCTTGATTCAGTGTTTTATGATCCCATCCTGCTGTCCAATCAATATGGTCTTGACTCATTCCATTAATGGCGAGTGTACTAAAAAGAAAGAAGAAAAAGGTTTTGAGCATTATAAAATCTCTTTTTTCTTAATCTACAATAATTCAGCCAAAAATCAGCTTTTCTCTAATTTGAATTCTGAAGTTTTATGAAATGTGATTTCAGGAAAATCTTCCTCCGCGGAGCTGAGTAGCCAAGGTGATTCTGCCAGAAAAACAGGGTTTGAATCCTTGTCACTAACAATGTAGCTTGCTTTTCTTTTCAAGAATTCAGCTAATTGTTCCTCGGAAGTTGTTGTCATCCAGCAGGCCTTAAAATAATTTTTTGGCACAAAAGTACATTCAGCGTTGTATTCGTGCTTCAAACGGTATTGAATTACTTCAAATTGAAGTTCTCCAACGGTTCCAACAATTTTTCTGTTTCCGGGTTGTTTTATGAAAAGTTGAGCAACGCCCTCATCCGTAAGCTGCTGGATTCCTTTTTCTAACTGTTTAGATTTCATCGGATCGTTGTTCTGTAGCTCTTTAAAAATCTCTGGAGAAAAACTTGGTATTCCTTTAAAAAGAAAAGACGGTCCTTCTGTGAGGGTATCACCGATCTTAAAATTTCCGGTGTCATATAATCCAATAACATCTCCGGGATAAGCTTCATCAATAACACTTTTATCTTGAGCCATAAAACTCGTAGGATTAGCGAATTTTAATTTTTTTTCAACTCGGGAATGCTGGTAGAATTTGTTTCGTTCGAACTTGCCGCTTACTATTCTAAGAAAAGCAATTCTATCGCGGTGTTTTGGGTCTAGATTAGCATGGATTTTGAAAACAAACCCCGAAAATTTATTGTCAGTTGGAGATATTAATCCAACATCCGATTCTCTACCTCTGGGTTCTGGTGCTATTTCAATAAAAGTGTTGAGTAATTCTTGTACACCAAAGTTGTTTAATGCGGATCCGAAAAACACGGGTGCTACCTCGCCACTTAGGTATTGACTGACATCAAGCTCGTTATAAACACCATTAACCAGTTCTACTTCTTCTCGTAATTCGTTCGCAAAATCTTCTCCCACATATTGGTCTAGAACAGTAGATTGTAAGTTGTCAATTTCAATATTTTCCTTAGCAATATTAGTTTTGCTCCCTTCAAATAGATTTAAATTTCCACGATGCATATTATAGACCCCTTTAAAAGTTTCTCCTATACCAATAGGCCAGGAAAGGGGTCTTACTTTTATACTTAACTTGTCTTCTAATTCATCCAATAGGTCAAATGCGTCCCGTCCTTCGCGATCCATTTTATTGATGAAAACGATCACAGGTGTTTTTCTCATCCTGCATACCTCCATGAGCTTTTCGGTTTGTGACTCAACGCCACTAGCACAATCTATCACCAAAATAACACTGTCTACTGCTGTTAATGTCCTGAAAGTATCTTCTGCAAAATCTTTATGTCCGGGTG
>JABJPZ010000236.1 GCA_018663635.1 Crocinitomicaceae bacterium | reverse complement strand
TGTTTCGCAATTAAATAACTTGAATTTCAATGATTTGCTATTGAGTCTACGAGATAAGGATAAATTGTTGGCATATACAAACGGGGGTATTCACAAAGACGACCTACTATTTAATTTAAAAGACTATCCCGTTAAGAAATATGGTTCTCAGGGACAGCAAAAGTCATTTTTAATCGCCTTAAAATTTGGACAGTTTGCATTCTTGAAAAAAAGCAAAAATTATTTTCCAATTTTGTTACTGGATGATATATTTGATAAACTTGATCAGAAGCGTATATTTAGTCTCATGGGATTAGTGTCTAATAAAGAATTTGGACAAGTTTTTATTACTGACACGAATGAAGATCGGGTGCGTCAGATTTTGGATCGTCATAAAATTACCTATAACTTAATTGCAATTGGCTAAGAGAAAATCAAATACCAGTTCTTTAGATGAGGCCATTAAAAGCCTTTTGAAAGCCTATCGTTTGAATGATAAGATGGTAGAGCTCGATATAGTGAAGGGTTGGCCAGAAATAATGGGCCCCGTTGTTGCTGCTAAAACAATTAGCATAAAAGTCAATAAAAAGGTTCTTGTTGTAGAACTTAATAGTTCTGTATTACGAGAAGAGCTTTCCTATGGGAAAGCTCAAATCGTAAAAAATGTAAATGATTTTCTTCAACAAGACTTCTTGGAAGATGTCAGGCTGAAGTAAAACGAATGAAATGCAGTTAAAAAGTTCAGCTGATTACTGCTTCAATTTTTTCACTTTCTGTAAAATGAAAATCACTCTCAATTTGTGCGTTCTCATTACTATCGGAACCGTGAACAGCGTTTTTAGCTTTAGATTCAGCGTAGCGCCTTCTTATAGTACCTTCTGCAGCTTCTGCGGGATCGGTTGCGCCAATTAATGCTCTGAAATCTTCAACAGCATTGTCTTTTTCTAGGACGGCTGCGACTATCGGACCAGAAGTCATGTACTCTACTAATTCCATGTAAAAAGGGCGTTCTGAATGTACTGCATAAAATTCCATTGCTTGCTCTTTTGAGAGTTGGGTATATTTCATTGCAATTAACTGAAAGCCTGCATCTGTAATTGCCTGAATGATATTGCCAATATTACCGCTTCCGACGGCGTCGGGCTTGATCATGGTGAAAGTTCTATTTGAAATCATAGATTTTTTGTGTTAAAATTTTAGGCGACAAATATAGTAATTGATTAAATACAATTGTTAAGAATTTAAAATATTGAAATCGAAATTGGAAGGCGTTAAATTATTTCTATTTTTGTTGTTGAAGTAAATTAAGGAAAATGAAAATGAAACAGTTCAAATTTATATGTGTCGTGAGTCTGGCAAGTTCGGTCTTGTTGAGTTCTTGCGGTGAAAACGAAGCGCCGATTCAAGATGAAGAAATTCCTGCGGTTGCTGATGTTAGTGAAGTAGATGAGGTAAATAATGAGGAAGAACAAAGTTTCGATCCCAACTTGTCTTATGAGGTTCCAACGCCTTCAGATTTGTTTTTAGCTCTCCAAAGTTTAGGAAGCGAGGGTAAGTTTGATTTTCTAAATAACCCTTCAAAAGTTTCTAATTATGGAGATAAGAAATCAAAAGCTTTAAATTTTGGAGTCTACTTTGCAGATTTAAGTTATGCCAGCTCTTTTAATTATGGCCCGGAACTTGTTAAATACATTAAAGTAGTAGATGACTTGTCTGATGAACTAAACATAAAAAGTGCTTTAGATAAAGCGCTAACAGATCGTCTTCAGGAACATATTTCAGCAGGTACAGTTGATAGCATTGTATCTATTTCCTCGGATACTTATTATCAGGCTTATGACTATTTAGATCAAAATAAAAGAGGTGGCACTTTGAGGTTAATTGTTGCGGGCGGCTGGATAGAAGGCCTCTACTTATTAACAAATATGGTCGAAAGCTATGATGCAGAAAGCCCAATTGTAGAAGAAATTGCAAGCCAGCAGTTGACGGTTGAAAGTGTAATGGGATTTTTGAATGATTTTGCAGATGAAGATGCTGACGTAGAAGAAATTATGGGTGAATTAAGTGATATTGAGCAATTGTTTATGAATTTTGAGTACGCTGAAGGCACGACTGAAAGTTCAGTTAATGATGCGGGCCTTACTGTTTTAGAAGGCGGTGATCGCCCTATTATTTCTGAACAACAATTTAATGAATTAAAATCCTTAGTAGCTGAATTACGAAATTCAATTACTGGTTAAGAGAATGATTATGAAAAAACTACAAATTATTATTGTTATTGTTTTGTTGTTTGCAGGCCCTACTGCGATAGCTCAAATGGATTGTTTTAAATTTGTTAGATCTTGTGATGATGGAAGAAGAGAAGGGTTTCTATTTAACGGTCAGTCGAAAAGTGGGCAGTTTGATACAGGAGATACAACCGAAGTTACCATGGTTGCATACAAAGGAATGGATTATAGAATTACGGCTTGTGCGAATGAACAGGATATCCCTGGAGTAATACAACTGCGTATTATAGAAAGAATAAAAAAACCATATTGGGACGAACAAGTTATTTCTGAATCTGAGGAAATGCCGATGCTAGATGAGTATGGTGATGAGATGTACGATGATGATGACGAGCCAATGATGGAAGTCATAACGACTACCAAAACAGTTAAAAAAAGGCGTTACAAAATGACGGAGCAAGTTCGTTATGATAGTAAAAAAGATGGAGGAGAATTTAGCTTTACATCTCAAATGACACGAAAGTTACACATAGAAGTGATCGTTCCTGGCACTATAGGTGAGGGAGGACTTGCGGCTGAAGAGTTTGTCTCCAGTGGTTGTGTAGGTTTGCTGATTGAGCACAGAAAGGGCATTCTTAACGGTTTCGGTCAGTGATCTAAGAACAAATTAAAAGAGCCTCATTTCGCATAGGAATGAGGCTTTTTAGTATTAAAGGGTTTATATAATATTCAATGCTCTCAAAATCAGATATAGAGAAGATTAAATTAGTACTTGCGCCGGGAACAAACGTTGTTATTTCTACACACAAGTCTCCCGATGGCGATGCGATTGGCTCTTCTTGTGCATTAGCGATGTACTTGGAAAAGAAAGGTTGTAATTGTTCCATTGTTGTGCCCGATGCTTTAGCTGATTTTCTTAGTTTTATTCCTTATTCGGATAATATTATTGTTCATGAGAATATGGAATCAAAAGCCCAAGAATTGCTTTCTGATTCTGATGTAGTATTTTCATTAGATTATAATGATTTGAAAAGGGCCGGGAGTTTTGGTGCTTTAATTGCCGATTCGAAATCTTTTAAAATTTTAATCGATCATCACGAAGAGCCTAATTACGACGGTGATATTTATTATAATGATTCGACCTGTTGTTCTACAGCTCAACTAGTATTTGATTTGATAGATGAATTAGATGATTTAGAGTTAGTAGATTTGCCCATAGCGGAGGCCATTTATTTTGGATTGATAACAGATACAGGTTCTTTTCGTTTTCCTTCGGTGAATGAGCGTACTCATGAGATTATCGCACACTTTTTAAAAATTGGTCTAGCGCACTATAAAGTGCATGAAGCTATATTTGATCACAATTCGATAAATAGACTGCAGTTGAATGGTTTTGCAATATCTGAACGATTAGAATTATTGCAAAATGGTCGGGTAGCATTTATCTGGTTAGAAGAGGAAGACCTTAAAAGGTTCAGTGCAGAAAAAGGAGATACAGAAGGCTTGGTAAATAAAGCCCTATCTATTAGTGGTGTTCAAATGGCTGCATTTTTCAGATCAGCTAAGGAAATGGTTAAAATTTCTTTTAGATCGAAAGGAACCGTTTTCGTAAACGAATTAGCCAGAGACCATTTTAACGGAGGTGGACATAAATATGCTGCTGGGGGTAGTTCGGAGGTGGCAATAATTGATACAATTGCTAAATTTAAAAAGGTAGTGGAGGATTATGTTTAAGTGTCGTTATATACTTTTTTTTATCACGATAGCTTATTTTTCTTGTGAGACGAATACTCCCGTTTCGATAAATTCAGTGAATTGGACATCTGAAAACTCTTCTGATTTAAATAAGGGTTGGGTTCAGGATGAGCAATTCATCATCGATGAATTTGTGGAACGGCAAAATTGGGAAATGACAACTAGTACATCCGGGTTGCGTTACATGATTTATGAGCATGGAAGTGACAAAAATGCTTTGGCAGAACCCGGACAATTAGCCTGCGTAGCATATGAAGTGGCTCCACTGGGTGATACGGTAGTTTATCGTTCTATTTTGGGAAAGCCAGATTGCTTTAAAATTGAGATGGATTATGTTGAATATGGCATC
>JABJPZ010000235.1 GCA_018663635.1 Crocinitomicaceae bacterium | reverse complement strand
TTGTACAACTTCTTTTGTGGTGTTTACGGAGGAAATGGCTAGCATTTCCGCATTCTTTAGGCGCATAAGTATTCTTGATTTAGTTTTATAATAGGGCTCGTGGGTTGGCTTTTTGGCTATTGTGACAATCAAAAAAGAACTTGCTGAAAAGTGGAGGCGCATCTATTCTTGATACTTCGAAACAATTCTTATAGTCCATCCCTTTTTTCATTCTTAAAGTTTAATGAACTTTTGACTCGTTGATCCATTGCCATCCGTAATATTTAGAAAGTACAAGCCGCTTTTTAACGCCGATAAATCTTTGTCAAAATTGATCTGCGCATTCGTGCTTTTAGGAATTGCCCAGGTGCACACATGGGCTCCTTTACTATCAAAAATGGCAGCAGTCAACAGCTCTGCAGCCCCCGATTCAATTCTTAATCTCAAATCACTAATTACTGGATTTGGAAAAATATTAATTGCCGGAAGATCTTCTTGAAGATTAACAGAAAGGGCTTCCGATATTGTAACGTATTTAATTCCCGAAGACCCACCCTCTGCCCACACAACATGGAATTCTCCATTACCATAGCAAATGTCTGGCTTAGTTTGGGCGCCAGGCGCATTCGTTACATTAATGGTGTTAGAAGGGCTTAATCCCTGAACTCCGGTAGAAGACCAATTGAAAAACACCTCTGGATCACCGTCCTGTCCTTCCCAAACGGCACCAAGGTTGCCGTTTGAATATGAAAGCTGCGGGTAGTTGGGTGAGCTTCCTGTGCCAATCGATAGCTCTATGGTACGCAAGGTGCTATCTGCTGCTAAGTCGTATTCATTCAAGAAAATCTTTGCTTCTCCAAGCACCTCAGACTTGTACCCGGAAATTACGGTGTCAAGCGCTGAAAATAAAGCGTCTGGCCCGGTGCTGGGGCAAGAAAACGTATTCCAAAGGTGATCGTCAACCGAAATAATGTTAGAAAAAGTAGCTCCTCTATCAAAAGATATCACCGCTTTAGTGTCTCTAATATTTGAAGCGTTGTTTCTGAAATAGACAATAACGTATTTATCATTGACAATTATTTCAGGCTGACAACAATCACAGGCTTCGTCTCCAAGCAAAGTCCCTGCATCAACATTAGACGCAAATGTTACTCCACCATCAACAGACCTCGTAACCACGTATTGCGGGTTAAGACCAGCCGCGTCGTGGTCCATGAATGTAACAAAAACCGTATCATTAAATACTGCAATATCTGGGTATTGCGGGAACCCGTCAGCCAAATCATCCACACGCACAGTGTCGCCAAAAGTCTCTCCACTATCTGTCGATTTGACCACATAAATATGCCCCGTTGAGTAACCGATAGCCTTAAAAACAACGTACAAGTTGTCTTGCCATTTAGCTAGGTCTGGCCCACTCCAGGTGTACGATTGAACTAAAAACCCTGGTGGGTTTAGCTGAATAGGCGTGTTGAAATCTGAGCCCCCGTCGTGTTTAGCGAAATACAAGTTCTTTAGGGTTGAGCTTGTCCATATTACAGCGGGAACAGCGTCATTTGTCATGGTTATTTGAGGGTGGTAATTTCCATACGCAGAAGGAATTGAAATAGGGCTAGACACAGACATTGTCTGTGAAAATACAGCCGTGTATGAAGTGCTCAAAGCCAATAAGAATAAAATGCTTGCTAATGTCCGTGTTGCCTCATTCATTCTTAAGTCCCTTTATATTTCCAGCGCCATCAGGGTAATATCGTCCGTCTGTTCTTGCTGTCCCATCCAATCATTTAACTCTTTTTCGAGTAATACTTTCTGTTCTTCTATGGAAAGCCGGTGGGATGACAGCAAGGTGTTTCTAAGGCGTAGCCTGTTGTATTTTTTATCCTTTTCTCCACCAAACTGATCCGTATAACCGTCTGAAAACAAGTAAATTCTATCGGACTTAACAATGGGAATTGTTTGCTCTGTAAAAACGTGGTTTCTATTGGATGCGCCTATTGAATAAATGTCCCCTTTTAGCTCATACAGCGATCTTTTTCCATCTGAATTGTGCTTTATCAAAAGGTCTCCCTCTTCCAGCTTTTGTTCAGTGATAATGTAAAGCGGCCTGGCTGCACCAGAAAATGAAAGTGCTTGTTGCTGGTGATCAATCATGCACATGGCGATGTCCATTCCATCTCTTATTGGCGCCTCACTATTGTGCGAAAGCATAAAGTCATAAATCATTCCATTAACCATGGTGAGTAGGTTTCCTGGAGAAATGTCTTTATTTATCGCTGCAACGGCATTTAGTTTTTCATAGCAGACCATGCTTAGCATCGCTCCTGGCACGCCGTGTCCTGTGCAATCAGCAACTGCCAAATGTGCGTGGCTATTGCCTTCGTTCATCCAAAAGAAATCGCCCGACACCACATCTCTAGGCATGTATATTTTAAAATTCTTTTGAAAAACCTTTCGTATTTCGTCGTCTTTTGGAAGAATTACATTTTGTATGTTTTTAGCGTTGTTAATGCTGTCTTTAAGGTTCTTAGAATCGCTCTTGATGGACTTAACTCGCTCGAGTCTCATAGCTACTGTGTCTATCAACTCTTGGTTACTGAAAGGTTTAATCAAGTAGTCGTCTGCACCAAGGCCAAGGCCTTTTCTAAAGTCGTGGTTGGACGATTTAGCAGACAAGAATATAAATGGAATCATGGCCATTTTCTCATTGCTTCTTATGCGTTTTGCGACTTCATATCCATCCAGTTCCGGCATCATGATATCACAAATAATCAGGTCAGGTCCTTGCTGCTCAGCAGACTCAATCCCCTCCAAGCCATTCTTGGCAACAATCACTTCATAATTGCAGAACATCAGCAGTTCTGAAAGTGTTTCTCTGATGTTTTTTTCATCATCAATGACTAGTATTTTCTTTTGGTTAATCATTACAGGGGCTGTCTAAACTTTTTTAATTTGCTTGCAAAGCCAATAACACCGCTTCTTTTTTTCGAGCAGAAACAGCTACGTTACTACCGTCAGTTAATACTAAATATCCCCCCTTGCCTCGCACATAGGTATCCACACAATTCATATTCACAATGAATGACTTATGCACCCGCATAAAACCAGCTCTCTCCAACTCCTCTTCAAATTCTTTCATTGGCTTAGAAACCAATATTTTTTCGCCATCTGACAAATAAAAATTACAATATGCTCTCTCGGCCTCACACTTCACCACATCTGAAAGTTTAACAAACCTAATCCCCTCGCCTACTGGTATGCCAATCTTTTCATTTATAGCAACATTGTTGGCTCTATTCGGCGCTTCGGTTATGGCCTCCTTATTGCTTGACGAGTAATTTATTAAGGCCCTTCGTTTTTTCAATCTCATTTCGATTGAAGCCAAGAGGTCTGTACTTACAAATGGTTTCAAAATGTAATCATCGGCACCCAATTTAAGCCCTTGTTTAATGTCTTCTAGCTGCACTCTGGCCGTTAAGAATAGAAAGGCCGGCATCAGCTCCTCTGACATTCTTTTATTAATTGAGCTCAAGACTTCATAGCCGTTCATTTTCGGCATGTTGATATCGCAAATAACCAAATGTGGATTGAATTCTAAAATAGAATTGAATCCATCTAACCCATCTTTAGCGGTAGAGACAACGTATCCGTTAATCTCCAAGAGATCCGACAGCGTCATACGCAATCCAGGCTCGTCCTCAATAACCAGTATTTTGTTTTGTTCTTCCATACTATACTAAATTAATTTATTAGCAATACTTCATCTAATTTCAGCTAAGCTATTATATGCCCAACCCCACCCTTTTCTACTTTTTCATTTCCTCTCAATTGTTTTTTTCTAATTAAAGTTTATTTCTTTTAGTTCATCTGGTGTGTTTTCGTGGTGATCGACAATATTTAAGGGGAGCTCTACGGTCACTTTTGTTCCCTTATTCTCAATACTGCTCAAATGAATGCTGCCCCCATTTAATTCTACATATTCTTTTGCTATGACCAGACCCAGGCCTGTACCAGAAACTGGCCCTACATTATCTGCCCTATAAAAGGGTTGAAAGAGCTTTTCTATATCAGCCTTAGGAATTCCAATTCCTTTGTCCTCAACAGACACAATTATACTTTCCGATTTAAATGTTAACAACACAAAAGGATTGGTTTCTAGAGAATATTTAAACGCATTAGAAATTATGTTTTCAAACACATGCCTAATCAGTTTTTCATCTAGAAAAGCTATTTTTGTCTCCCCAACAATTTCCAAATTCAAACACCTTCCTTCAGGATAAATAATATCCGATTGATCCTTTATGTCGCTCAACATTAATACAAGGTCAACCTTCTTGGGATTAGGTTGTAAATAGCTTGAGCCAATCTTTCCCAGAATTAGCACGTCATCCATTAACTGAGTCATTCTGGCTATCTCTGAAGTAATTCGCTCTGATGATTTTAACAAATTGTTCTTCAATGTTGACTTCGACTCCTTTTGAATCACCATATTTAATAACTCGCTATTCGATTGTATAATTGATAGTGGGGTTCTGAATTGGTGCGAGGCCATTGATATGAAATGGCTTTTAAGGTCACTTAACTCCCTCTCTTTACTTAGCGACAATTCCAGTTGGTGTTGTAAATCCTTTTCGTCTGTTATATCGAAACTAACAACAACATATTTGTCTATCTCTCCGCTAACGCTTAAGAAAGGAACAACGGATACGATTAGCCATACATCATTTTTTTGTCCTGACTCAGCTACAAGCTCTCCACGCCATGTGTTTCCAGCTTCAATTTCATCCCAAATACCCTTTGAAGTCTCTTCCCTTTGCTGCGTTGAAATCAAATCTGTAAAAATAGTCCCAACAATATCCGATTCATTAAACTCAAGAACCTTACAAAAATGTTCGTTTGAGTACGTAATTGTACCTTCCGTATTAAACTCCAAAACCATAGCGACCTGGTTTAAAGTCTCCATTCTGTGGTACAATTCATTTTCAGAATTCAGTAAGTCCTCTGTCTTCTTTTTAATCTCCCGTTCAAGTTCTTTCGTGAAGTTTTCTTTTAATCGTTCGGTCTCTACCTGGGCCGTTTTGTCTCTGACTGTACCGAACAACATCACCGAATCATTCTCTCTTTTTGTTTTTGCATGCAGCTCTATAAACTGCGGCCGTTTTTCCGTGGTATGCAATTTATACTCTAATACTTTTTCCCCTCCTTGCTCCAAGAGGTTCAAAAGTGCTGTCTTAACACTTTTTACGTCATTTGGGTGTATCGTTGAATAAAACGATTCGCCAGTTTGTACCCGATTATTTATTTTACGACTCGTGTAATTATCAAAAAACTCGTTAACTCCATAAACTCTATCTGCTTCCGTGTCCCACTCAAAACTTGCAAGTTTTGCTACCTGCTGTGCTTCTTTTAAGGAATGACTTCTCTTTTCAACTAGCTGCTCTAGGTTAGCAAGAATCTGTTCATTATTATCTTTTTCCTTAATCAGGGTATCTCTTAATGCGCTAATGGAAGATGCTAGTGCACTAACTTCTTCACTCGAAAATCGAGAAGTTATTATCTGTGTCTTGTATTGCTTATTGATTAATGCATTGGTGGTGGTTCTCAGCATTTTTAGTGGCGAAGACAAGAGTCTCGCTAAAAAATAAAAAGCTAAAGAAATCACAAAGAAAATGACGGCAAGAAACAGGTATACTTTTTTATTGAGATTCCAAACTTGCTTTTTAACCTGTTTAGATGAGGCCGACACAATAATTCGTCCTTTAAAAATCTCCGTATTAAAATCAGCGTCACTGTACATAAACTCATGATCATTCTCAAACAAGTCCGAAATTGTGTCTGAAAAGAATCGCTCCAAAAACATCTCTTTCTCGCCGTTTTCCCCTAATGTTTCAATAGCAATATAATCCACATCATTCTCCCGCCCGGCCCATTCTAATGTTTTCTGAATTCCCTCAAGGCTCTTGGTTTCATCTCCAATTGTAAAATTAAGCTCGATACCCAAAGCGACCGTCTTTGCTAAATTAGCTAGCTGTGTTTTTTTATTAGCAACCATCACCTCCTTTTGGCTTTCTGGATAATAAAATCCAATAATAGAGCCCATCATAAATACAGATAACGTAAAGGGCAGCCAAATTCTAAATGTCAATGATTTCCACATTGTTTTATGGAATTAGGGTTATTACGAATTTTTCTGATACAGAGGCTTTTTTGGATACAAACCCTAAAGCTCCTTTATTTTTAGAAATGAAGTCTATAATCTCTTCGTCTGAGTCGAAAAAATTAGGCGCATTAAAACGCCCTTGAAAAACCAGTGACAACCAAAACTTTTTAACACCATAAAATGACTTGTCATAGATAATTCTAGAAATCTCTTCCGCATTCTTATGCTTAGAAGACGGCAATACAATAATCACATCAATCTTTGTCTCCCAACTGTAGTATTTGCCTTTAAATCGTTTCCTTAAGTCCGCAATATTCATCTCCGTTAAACCCGATTCATTAGCGATAATTTGATAATTGCTCGAAAAATCTAGTTCTTGCGCTGTCGCCTTTACTGAGGTAAGAAGCGAGAAAATTAGGCTCAAATAAAATATAATTCTAAAAACCATATGCCAATTGAATTTTATATTCCCACTTCATATTAGTCCTGTTCATATATGTCATGTCGGAATAATAATATTCCACCTGTGCTTTCACATTCAACATTGGTGTGAATTCATGTCTGTATCCCACAAAATATTTGATTCTGAATTGTTCCCGGTTCAGTTGGTCTTTGACTTCAACCGATAAAAAATCAAATCCAAAAAATGGAATATATCTCTCTTTAATGGGGACGCCTATATAGATATAGTTTGAAAAATTCTCTGCCATACCGATTGAATCCATAGAGGTGATGTTCATGGAAAACTCATCCAGTACATGCAGTTTGTTGCCAAAATTAGCAAATGAAAAATTTGCCAGATTAAAGCTTATCTGTTCTGTCACCGTATTGATTCCGTGAGAATGGTTGTGCCCTGAAAGGTCAGCATCTTTGTAGTCCTCATTGAACAATCCAAACCCGATTCTCATTTGATCTTTAGGCTTTATGTGGGCAGCTAAAGTAATCGAAGGTCGAGTTGACCCGCCTGTCAATTGGCCCGACATTGTCGTGTTACCAAGCACAACATCGTAACCAAAATTTAAATCTCCTAAATTTTGTCCTTGGAACCTGATTCCGACCACGTGAACCGGGGTAAAATAGCTAAAGCTCAAAGGCCTGTCTATAGTTGGAAAAAAAACTCTTCCGTGATGGTAAACATCATTCCAAAAACTAACCGGAGTGTGCATTTTACCAATGATTAGGCTGTGGTTTTTGTAATATTGAAATTTTAACCTTGCTCTTTCAATACTTGCCCCAAAACCCGATGGAGAAGAGGACAATGGTTTGACTACGATTTCGCCTAAAAAAGAAATGTTATTCGTCAAGGCAGAGGTGATGAATAAATCGTGCTCGCCGATATCTAAAAATGACGTAACACTATCATCAACATACACATCGCAATCCATGTGCCCGTATCCATTAATTGATGTTCTTAATTTTTGCGTGACACCAACTAGTGGGTACACAATCATAAAAAACAATAATATCTTAGGTTTTAATTTTATCATATCGCGATGTTAAGTGGAGACTTTCTAACCTCATTAGATGACTTATTTTTCGGTCGGTCTTTGATCTTATTAAAGGTTTGCGGAATAGAAATTATAACTGTCGTTCCAACGTTTTTCTTACTTTCAACTTCTAAGTGGCCGCCCAGCATTTCTACATACTCTTTGGCAATGTTTAGACCAAGGCCTGCTCCCCTATTGTTTGTACCTTGATTAGCTCGGTAGAAAGGTTGAAAAATCTTTTCTTTGTCGTTTTCGGAAATACCAACACCCTCGTCCTTAATCGATATGCTTATCCTTTTCTTGTCTAGTGTAACTGACATTTTAGGATTTTTCTTTTGTGAGAACTTAAACGCATTTGAAACGACATTTTTAATCGCGTGTTGCAAAAGTTGCTTATCGAGGTTGACACTTATAGTATTGCAGCTGATATCCAAATCCAAGCTCCTTCCGTCATTCTGAAGTGTGCTCGTTTGCACCTGGATGTCGTGCAATATCTCAACCAGGTTGACCGGATTAAATTCTAGTTTAAAATCCCGCCTCCCTATTCTGTCTAGAAATAAAACATCGTCCATTAAAGTCGTCATATAATCAATCTCATGTAAAATTCGTTTTTCAAACTTAACAATAGAAGAAGAAGACGTTTCAGTATGAGACGCTAATGAAATCAGCTCAACATTGGATTGTATAATTGACAGTGGAGTTCTAAATTCGTGTGATGCATGCTTCACAAAACTTACTTTCATAGCACTTAGGTCTCGTTCTACCTTTAACGCCTTTTCAATATGTTTTTGGTGGTTCGGCATGTCTGTGACGCCAAAAATAATTCGGGCCGATCCCGCTATTCGATTAGCCTCGTCATAAAGCGGAAAATTAGAAGTGTAATACCACTCCTTATCTCCATTTTTATGCCTAATACTTAACTCCAAGATACTCGTGTTAATGTGTTTTGGATTGCTCTCCAAATCTTCCAGTACAGCACAAACATTCTGGCCAATTAATTCGGGCGCAGAGAAGCCCGTCTTTTTACAAAACTTTGCGTTCGCTGCTTTGATTACTCCTTGAGTATCCAATGTTAGAACGCCTAAATTAAACTTCTCAAAAATTTTCACACAATCAAAATCACCGCCAAGTGTTTTTTTGAGCAGCACTTTTTCATTGGTGTCCTCCAAAAATTTAAAATTATTTCGACTGTCTATTTCTCGACTTGCTTTTTTTTCTGCTAAAATTCTTGGCGTCTCAAGAGCTATAATCAATGCAAACGACATTAATCCTAGGATTAACCACAAGAGCATTCGTTGTGCTGACAGGGTTTCCTGCAGCTCAGATGACAGAAAGGACGACTGAATGAAATTGTAATCTAATATTATCCCGAAAAACGCAATTGTTGAAAGCACAGCAAACAGCCTAAACGGTCTGCTCGTTGCTGTTACTTTTATATCTAAATTAAATAAGTTACTCATTGCTGGCGTAATCACTTATTTCGTTGATAAAGTCCTTCCGGTGTGGCTTCGACGCTGACTTTTCATTTGCCTTTTTTATATTCGGTAGCACTAGGGTGACGGACGTTCCCTCGTTTATTTCACTTTCAATATTGATTGAGCCGCCGTTTAACTCTACATACTGTTTGGCAATTACCAATCCTAGCCCAGTCCCCTGTATATCTGTTACATTTTCCCCTCTGTAAAATGGTTGAAATAACTTTTGCAAATCCTGCTGTGCAATCCCTATTCCTTTGTCAGAAATCACCACTTTCGTTTCTTCCGGTTTAAAATTGACAACTATTGAAGGGTTGCCAGTCGATGAATATTTGAAGGCGTTGGATATCAGATTTTCAACAACATGGCGGATTAACTGTTCGTCAATCATCAATTCTACTGCCGTACCAATGATTTCTTTTTCTAAAATTCTGCCGTCACTTTGGATGGCATTATTTTGCGCTTGGATTTCATTAATAATTTCCAAAAGACTAGTGGGCTTTCGGTCCGCCTCTAAATGACCTGCGCCGAGCTTTCCAAGAATCAAGACGTCGTCCATTAATTGGGTCATTCGGCTAATCTCTCCGGTAATTCTATGCGATGACTTTTGTAATTTTGATTTCAACTTGTCATCCTCTGATTGCTGAATAATCATAGTAAGCAACTCGCTATTAGATTGAATAATAGCAAGAGGGGTTCTGAATTGATGCGACGCCATAGCTACAAAATGGCTTTTTAGCTCTCCTAATTCTTTTTCCTTGTCAAGAGATGCTGAAAGCATTTGTTGGAGCTCTTTTTCGGCCGTTACATCAAAGCTTACCGCAACATACTTTTCAATTTCGCCTTTCAGGTTGAAAAACGGCACAATAGTTTGATGCAACCAGTAGTTAACCCCCTCTTGTGTTGAGTTAATAATTTCCCCCTTCCAAACCTTGCCATTTTCTATCTCATTCCATATATGAACTATTAATTCAGTGTCTTGGTTTTTAGAATATAAATCAGCAAAATGCGTTCCTATTAAATCAGGCAATGAATACCCAGAAACACTACAAAAAATATCATTGGCATAAGTAATTAATCCATCTGTGTCAATCGTTGATACCAATGCTATTTGATTAAGCGTTTCTACTTGCCTACCCAACTCATTTTGAGATATCTCTAGCTTTGACGTTCGATCTTTGACTTGCAGCTCTAGCTCCCTGGTAAATGCTTCTTTCAATCGTTCAGATTCTGCTTGTTCCGTTCGATCTCTTAAGATTCCAAAGTATCGTATCGCTTCTCCATTTTTGTTCAATTCAACATTGGCTTGCATTTCTATATAGACCGGTGATTTCTTTTTCGATTTTAATTTAAATTCTATGGATTGGGGGGTTTTATTTTCAAAAAAATCTCCCAGCTGTTTTTTAAATTGTTTCGCGTCGTTTTGATGTACTATCTCCAAAAGTGACTGTTCAGGTGGTTTAAGTGCGTCGAGCTTCAAATTATAACTCTCTAAAAAAGCTTCGGGACCATGAATGATGTTATCATTCACATTCCATTCCCAACGCGAAATTTTAGCAATTGACTGCGCTTCTTTAAGGAGTGTTTCACTTTTCAAAATTGCCTCCTTCGCTATCCTTGCTTCAGTAATGTCTCGCATAATAGCACCAAATGAGGCTGTTCCGTCCTCGTTAGTTTTTAATGGAAAGGCTGAAACCTGTACATCTAACAGCTTACCGTCCTTGTGTTTACGTATAGTCTCATAGCTATGGCTATTTCCTGTAACAAGTTTGGACATGACCATTGATTGTTCTTTAATCGTTTCCTTAGTTTTGGGTGTTAATTCCACAATCCTCATGCCCTTAGCCTCTTCCGTCGTGTATCCCAAAAGCTTTTCGGCTCCTTTGTTCCAACTTGTAATTTCACCATGTGCGTCCGCAGTCAAAATAGCGTCATTTGAAGACGAAATAATTAGTGCTTTTTCTTTGTTCAGCAACTCTAGCTTTCTTCTGGTAGAAAGATCCCTGTAAACCCCAGTGACATATGCAACCTTACCTTCTTCAAATTGAGGGTTGGCTATCGCCTCACAAGTTAGCTTTTCTCCATTTTTAGTTCTGAACGCCATTTCGGTTGGTTCGAGAATTTCGCCCGGTTTGGCGTTTAAAGCTGCGGTAAATGCATTAAGACAATGATCAATGTTATCTGGATGTATAAAATCAAATAGCATCGCACCTATTACCTCTTCACGGGTAAAACCCATATTTACAAGCCAAGCCTTATTAACAAAGAGTATTTTCCCATTAAGATCAATAGAGTGAATAATATCCGAACCGCTATTTACAATCTTATCAAACTGGTCTTGCTGTTGCAAGAGTGCTCCCTCTACTTTCTTTCTCGCGTCTATATTTGTAGCAATTATAAGAGCATAATCATTGTTCTGAATTTTTATCGGTGACAACCTAAAAGCAAACCAGCCTTCTTCATGAAAAAATTTATCGCAATAGATTTCACACTCTTGTTTTTTGCCTTTGAACGCAAGCAAAACCTTATTGGCAAGAGAACCCGAATCTGATTTAACCTTTAGAACATCAATCAATTGCTTTCCAATGATTGAATTGCCCCCCATGTCATCCAATCTATTAGAATATGCAATGCTTAAATCCTTATTGAGCGCTAGGATAATATCAGGTGAATTCTCATTAATGGCGTTCAATGTTTTCTCACTTTCTTCGGTGGCTTGCTTATTTAAAGCATTGTTTATGGCCGTTGATGACTGATTGGCAATTCTTAAAATTCTTTCTTTCTCTTCTTTGCTTGGTATTCTATTGGCAGAAAAAGCTATTAGGCCAATCGTTTTAGTTGCAGACACCAAAGGAATCAACCCAATAGTTTTAATATTCAGTTCGTTAAAGTTCTCAACGACTGCTTTTTTTTGCTCCAAAATGTCAAAATGATCTTCTAATATTTTTTTTATCTTTTTTACATTCGATGTGATGATTGGTACGCCATCTGAAATTACCTCCCTTAAAGAAGACTTTGGATTACTAATCGAGGGCGTAACTCTTGAAATGTCTACATTTAGTAGCTTTTGACGCTTCAATAAAATGTTTTTATCTAGACTCTCAGAGATTAGCTCGAGTTCTCCAAGGTGCTCATCTACAAGATAAATCCTGCTTGGATGTATGTTGGCGGCATATTCTAACGAAGCGAGAATTTGGTCTGCTGTTTTCTGAATTGATTCACCATTAATTATGGTTTGGTTTATCTTATCTGCATAATACAGTTCAGCATGGCTCTTTTGGTTCTTTTCTTCAGCAAATTTTCTTGCATTAATATCCGTTAAGATAACTAGCTGTTCATTTTTATTGCCCGTGTTGGCAACTCTTGCTGCATACCAATTGGGCTGATTCGTTAACCCATATCCTAAAAACTCAAACTCATGCAGTTTTTTGGTTTTAGCTTTTTTAAGTTCCAAATTAAATTTTTCCTGCTCTTCTTTTGGAATTAGCGCAAGTATCTTCTTGTTAAGTAGGCTCTCTTTTTCAAAGCTAATAGGTGCTTGATTTAAATAGACAATTTCCTGTTTTTCATTTATTGTTATAACAATGTCTGGAAGGCTTCGTGTAATCGTTTCTATTTTTTCTCTATTGTCAATTGCCTTTTTTTCCGCAAGCTTATACCCGGTTTGATTAGAATAATAAAGATTGACATGGCCTGCAGACTGAATTGGTGCAAAAGTAACCTTATAATACTCCTTGTTTATCTTAAATTCTTGGGTGGTAATTTTACCTGTCTTGATTGAAGAATCTGCAATGTCAAGGATCTCAGCGAGCACACTGCTGCTATGAGACTTCTCAATTTCTGCAAGAAGAGAATGTGCTGCCTCGTTAGCGTATTTCATCTCTCCTTTTTCGCCAAACCTCATTACCGGGCTGGGGTTTTCTTTAGGAAATTGGGCTAATTCTATCGCAGATTTAGTTTTACTCTGAATGTCTATCTCCAAAGTATCATTTATTCTTTTCAGCTCTTGATTGACCTCGTATATCTCCAAGCTTTTTACTTCAAGAATTTTCTCAGCCTGCTTTCTTGCTGCTTTTTCTCGCAGCAATGCTCGTCTTAATATTTCTAGCTCTTTACTCAATGGTCTTTTGTTAAAATAAATTTAACCACAGAACCATCGGCCTCAAGCATCAGTTCTTCTACATTTAATTTTTCTTTATAAAACGCCGATGTCTGATCTATAAGGCCCCTGGCTAAAATGGGCATTTTCCTTTTCGAGGTATATATCAACTCCAATTTATTCTCACTTATTCTTTTTGGTGCAAAACCGGGAACCGAAGCGCCTGGATACAACTTTAAAGCCTCCGGATGAATGTAGCTATCAAGTGCTGATAAAAAATCAAATGAAGTCTTATGCATTTCGAAAAAATTTTGGTACTGACTAGAGAGCATGTGAAAAAAACATTTCGAAAACCCCATCAACATCTCTTGTGTGCTAAGACCCGTTGCCTTTCCTAAAGAATCCAAAATTGCAAAAAGTTCGGACTCTGGGTAAT
>JABJPZ010000234.1 GCA_018663635.1 Crocinitomicaceae bacterium | reverse complement strand
TCCGGGAAGCGTTGTTCCAGCTGGGCACCATTACGGGCGCCATCTCAACGGATGACCTGCTGGGAAACATCTTCGCTAATTTCTGTATTGGAAAGTAACTTCTACAAAACAAGTATCTGATACCTAGCGTTGAAAACTAATTTAGTTCAGTTAAAACAATAATAAGTTTTAATATCTGAAGCATTTAGACATCCGTTTATCAATGCCTATCTACTCAATCCAAGTGAAATCATTGGTTTTCGTGATATTGCTGCGCTCTATTTTTAAAAGTACGTACGGCCCTAACATATGGGATTTCAGCACCATCATTGGTGTACTGGTAGCCATTACCAAAATATTGTATCCATGCACTGTTTTGATCAGCGCTCTCCGAACTCCAATATTCGTAATTATCAAAGCCGCCAATACTCTCCTTATTTTGATACAATAAATTCAACTCAACTCTTGTGGGTAATCGCCACCCATCTCCTAGATCAGCACAAGCTTTTTTAGCATCTTTCCAACTCATCTGACCTAAATCATTTGACATTACTTCTAAATTTCCGATTTTAAATGTGCTACTTTTTTTAGATGCAGAAACATCTTCTGATTCCATTTCTTTCGCTGGATCATTGTATATTCGGTGAGTATGGATTATCTATCGGTAATGACTATACCAAATTTCTGTTCTAATTTTAGATAAAACACTTACTTATGAAAAATTTAGAACCTATTATTTTCCTATTTGCAATAATTTTTGGAGGTACATGCAAGATCTATTCCGCTAACGACCTAATGCTCACAGATGCTAAATTACAGTCTTATGACTTGACTTACCAAAGAATGCCACTTTCTCAAGGTCAAGGATTAACTTTTAAAGCCTATTGCAGCAACGTTGGAAGTTTTGACCACACGGGTGTATACGTGAATCTGAAAATCATTAATTCATTCAGCGATACCATATACAACAACAACAGCGCGACAATATCAGTGCTGAATAACTCGACAGACAGCGTTGAAATTAACACTCCTTTTAACGCGTCTGATCCAGGGAGGTATACCTTTTTGTATACCATGTATCAAGATAGTATTGATGATAACCCCTCAAATAACATTGTTTCTATCAAACAAGACATCATGGAACATTTGTTTCAGAGAGATGACGGCAATTATACGGGGAACAATTCTTGGATGGGAAGCTCTTCTTACAGCGAAATAGGAAACTTATATGAGTTTCTGAGTCCGTGCATCATTACTTCTGCTTCGGTTGTGATTGATGCAAATACAGATCCAGGTGCATTGATTTTTTTCAGCATCTACGATTATTCTTTGAACATTGTCGGAATGACAGCAGATTACATCGTTACAGCAGACGATTTGGGAGATACTGTGACTTTATCTTTTGTAGATCCGGTGGTGGTATCTTCATTGGAGTATTACACAATCAATGTGTGTAATTATGGAAGTAGTCTGCTTTTAACCCAAATGGCCCAGGCAGCACCTGATTTAACTTCCTTTTTTGTTGATGATATGCTGAACTGGTATTTTATAACAACTGTTCCAATGGTTCGGATTAATACAGATGAAAGCCAAAACGCCTTGATTGAGTTTAAAGCACCGCAATGGACACTTTACCCAAATCCAAGCAGTAGCGAAATCCATATAGTAAAATCATCACCTGACGCAGAGCGGTTAGAGATAAGGAACCTCTTGGGGGAAGTAGTTCATAATGAAACTATTTTTAATAGCAAATCCATAAACATTGCACATCTAAGAAGTGCCACTTATCTCGTAACAGTTGGTGGACAAACAAGAAAGCTAATTAAGCAATAAGGAGCATCTATAGCGGGGTAGTTGAATGCTAGAATTCCAATTTAATTTTAGACAAAACGGAATTTGTAAGCGTGAAAATAGATTTAAAGGAAGCGTTGGAATTATTTAAACGATTCTAAACACAATTAAAATATCAGCGATTGTGCTGATTGGTGCGTGATCGTATGCTTTGTTTCTGAATTTGAAATCTTCGGTGTCCCGAAATATAATCAATATGAGGAAAAAGAAATTGATTTAAACAAATATATTTTCACATTTTCGTTGAACGTCTTTTTTTTGTCTTTTATCGACATTTATTGTTCGGTAACTGACATCTATATATTATTTAAATACTATTTTCAAGCTCAATAAAAATCGCGAATGAGTAAAAAAAAGGTTGTCATTATTGGAGGAGGTGTGGCAGGAATGAGTGCTGCACATGAATTAATAGAAAGAGGTTACGACATAGAAGTTTATGACCGGAATGAAACCTATGTAGGTGGAAAAGCAAGAAGTATTGATTATTATGGAGAAAACAGAAAACTTGGTGCGGATGGAAATGTGCATACAGCATATGAAACGCCGCTTCCTGGTGAACATGGATTTCGTTTCTTTCCTGGTTTTTACAAACACGTAACAGACACCATGAAGCGGATTCCGTTTGAAGAGAATGGAAAAACAAAAACCGTTTTTGATAACTTGACACCTACTTCTTATATCATGATTGCTCGGTATGATGCGAACCCAATTATAACGGCTGCATCTTTTCCGAAAAGTAAAAAGGACTTGGAGGTTATTATTAACTCCATGATTCATACAGATATTGGTTTTGATGCAGGTGAAATCAAATTTTTCACACATCGATTGTGGCAATTACTAACCAGCTGTAACAAAAGAAAAAACAACGATTACGAACGGTTAGGATGGTGGCAATTTTTACAAGCGGATGGTGCAAGTCAAGCGTACCAAAGTCTTTTAGTTGAGGGGTTAACACGCACCTTAGTAGCCGCCAAAGCAGAACAAGCCAGTACAAAAACTGGTGGAAACATCTTTTTGCAACTGATCTATTGCATGACGGATCCTTCAATTAATACGGATTGCGTTTTAAACGGACCAACCAATGACAAGTGGCTCAATCCTTGGTTGAAATTTCTTACCGAGAAAGGAGTCAAATACCACAAAGGCTATGAAGCCACCAAAATCAATATCGACAAAAGCGAATCTAGAATTACGGGAGTAACCGTTACAAAAGTTGGAGAAAAGGGAAATGAGCAAGAATTAACCGGTGATTATTACATTTTGGCTACTCCTGTTGAACGAGCAGCACAATTGATGTCTAAAGAAATGATAGCTGTTGACCATACCTTTCAGTACATTAAAGACCTTTCTCAAAGCGTCAGTTGGATGAACGGATTGCAATTCTTCATTAATACGGACATTTCAATTAATAAAGGACATGTAATTTGCAGCGATAGTGAATGGGCACTCACCTGTATTTCTCAAATACAATTTTGGAAAAATTATGACCTTTCTAATAAAGGTGATGGCACGATAAAAGGTGTGCTTAGTGTTGACATTAGCGATTGGCAAACAAAAGGAAGCATAACTACTTCTTCTGAAGCGGACAACTTAACCAACTTTAATGATATCAAAAAGGAAGTTTGGGCTCAGCTAAAAAAGAGTTTAACCATTGACGGAAAACCAATGCTAGAAGACAGCATGGTCGTTGATTGGTATCTTGATAGAGACATTAAGACCAAAGAGGCCTGGGATATTTATGTAAGCAATCGAAAAACAGCCGGCACTTTTAATGAGTCAGAAGAAAGTGAAGATCCTGCTTTAGAAAACTTAGAACCCTTACTTGTAAATAACACCAATACTTGGGGACTTAGGCCGAATGCAAATTCTTATTTTAAAAACCTCTTTCTTGCCGGAGATTATGTACGATCCAATACAGATTTAGCGACCATGGAAGGAGCTAATGAATCTGCTAGAAGAGCCGTCAATTGCTTATTAGATGAAGACAATAGCGACCGTTCTGAGTGTAAAATATGGGATTTGCACGAACCGCTTCTTTTTCGACCGTTAAAATGGTACGATGAAATGAGATGGGGAAAAGGACTTCCGTGGACCGAAAAATTACCTTGGTGGCTAAAAGGATTTATGGCGTTCTGGACTGTATTCTGTTTTGTCGAAGGGCTTTTTGCGCTTCTTATTAAAAAGCGTTTCAAAGACCACGGTGATTTAAAAGCAGACAGTCGAAGAAAATGGTTTATTCTATGCAGTATGGGAGTCGCAGTCGGCTTTCTAGTTGTGAGCGCATGGAAGTTCCCCGGGTGGCACAGCGCAGCTTTGTGGGGCTTTGGGTTTTCTGGAATCTATTTCGCCTACGCATTTATCTTTCGTGACAAGTTAATG
>JABJPZ010000233.1 GCA_018663635.1 Crocinitomicaceae bacterium | reverse complement strand
GTTCCAACATAATAGTCCAGCCCAATTCGGCATCCAGGCTAGCCCGCCCATGAACAGACTAAATATGGGGCTGTATTTGTATAGATCCCAATAATCTGTTGGGTAAGAAGTGTATAGATTATCCCCCTCAATTAGATGAAAAAAAGAGTCTTTAAATATGAGGTAGTTATTGTAATGTGTAAATACAGAATCACCGTTAATTCTTGGCGGTAAGTTGAGTACTTGAATACTAACTCCAAAAGCAGCAAGAATTAATACGGATAGAATGATGAACTGATATTTCCTAGAAGACATCATAATTTAATCGATGTAAAGCTAATCTTAAAACTTGAATCTAACTTGCGCTCTAATGTCTGATTTGGAATTGCCACGGATTAATTCGTTGCCTGCACCAATTTCCTCTATGTTACTTAAATGCCATTGCGCCCACCTAAGCCAGAGGTCAATGCCTTTCCGAATTTTATATTTAATAGTTAGATAAGTTCGAGATCCCGTTCTGTAATAAGCTGGGATAGAAAAATAATAAAGCACATCATTTTCATATGCATAGATACGTGAGTTATAAGAATCCGTTTCAAAAAGTGCATAACGAAAGGAAAATGAGAATGGATGATTTAAGGGTTTGTAAATGATATCTTGATAAACCAAATACCCTTGTTCTTTTTGAGCCATTCCGCGTTGGTAATCTACGAGTTCTACTCTGTTCCTTAATGTAAATGACTCAGAGACCTTATAGGTTATGTTGTACCTGTAATTCGTTTGTTTTTTGGCTACAACAAAATCGATGTCGTCAATATCCAGTGTTGTATTAATGGGTTTATCACGACTTCTTATTCGTCCGTACATAATTAGTTTCTTACTTGGCTTGTATTGTAACTGAACCAAATAGTCGTGACCAAAAGTATTGGGCTTGTCAATTAAGTATTTTAGCCATGGAAACTTAAATTGATCGAGGTAAGCATTAAGCGCAAGCTTTTTTCCTTTGGAAATCTTAAGCCCAATCATTACACCTTTCTCGTTGGTGTTTTTACTACTCTCGGCAAACGCATTGCTCAGATTATTTTGAAAATCACGATGGTAATCTCGATATACGATAGACAATGCCACGTTGGGGTCTAACGAAATAAGTGCTCCGTGAATCTGTGCTATTCCGCCATTTGCACTGCGTGAAACCTCACCGTAAAAGTTAAAGTTTTTTAAGAGTAAATTATAATCCGCTCCTAAAACGGTATTTTTATTGGTGTTAAATTCAAATTGGTTATAATAGGTCAAGTTTCTTTGAACGTTTGCATCGTAATCCGAATGCAGCCCCGTAATTCCGAGTCTTAATTTTCTTGTATTGAATTGCAAATTACTGCCAATATGAGATTCACCTATTACTTTTTTGTCCTGTAATTCACCAGGTGTTCTATGTAAGCCGGTAAGTTGAAATGAAGTGATTGTATAACCATCAAAATTCGAACTAGTATCATCATAAGCTATATTCGCGTCTATTTTTTTGTGCGATCCAAACGCAGTAAATTCTAGCTTGCCAAACTCCAACGTCGCCCCAGCACCTCGTAAAAATAAGTTTTCGTCTACAGAAGCATATGGGCGCAGGCCTCTAGCATTTCTTTTAGAGGTCATAACGTCAGCACTTTTGCCAAATGCTAGGCCGCTCCAAATAGTTAATCCCTGACCAAACTGCGCATGAAAATCTCCTAATGCCAGTGCTTTTAATTTACCAAACCCTCTTAAATACAAATGTCCAGAATAAAAATCGAAACCATTCTTTTGGCCGCCTGAAAAATATTGTTCTCCGGCATCTTTTTCACCAGTAAAACCGAGACTTACATTATTCCGAAATTTAAATCGATATCGACTATAAATTTTATCAGGACTTCCATTATACCGTTTGTTTGGGCTTGCTGCTAACGTTGAATCATCAATAGGCAAATACCCTTCTTGCTGCTCAATAATTCTTGAATACCTCATGAAGACTTCATTACTACTACTCTTAATCATTTCTTTGAAAGAAATAGATGGGGAATATAAATCAACATTGACAGTAATAAATGGAAGTATACGCTTAATAATGGCCAAATTCCAACCTGGTACTGCTTGCAATTCATAGATTGAAATTAATTTGCCATTTCGATCAATGTGTTCATATAAATTATTGATTTGGATATCAGTAAGCATCTTGAGTTGCTGAATTTCCTCCGCGTTTTTTGGGTTATTAATATTTATTGGGTGATCATAGATGTATGATAAATAATCGAATAAGGTGGTGTAATCGATGTCTTCGTCTTCTGTATTTTCCGCAATAGTTTCAATCCTCTGCTCTAATAGATTGAATTTTTGTTGGTCGTTTTTTTGTCCATACAGTGCTAGGGGCGCAAGTAACAGCACAAAGAAATATAACTTTAAAATATTCATTGTTTGCCTAAAACGTAGGTTAGCGAAAACTGCGGGCTAAAACCTAAAATTTGATGATAAGTACTTGAAATATCGGCTTTAAACGAGTCAAATTTAAGTCCAAATCCAAAGGCAATTATTCCTGGATTCGTTGCAATACCACCCCTTAAGTAAAGTTTCTTTCCAGGAATATATTCCAAACCACTTTTGAACACGGCTTTATGCTCAAGGTCTTTTTCAACCTCACTGGTTACTAGTACTTTATCAGAGAATTGGTAGCTTAGTCCAAATCTCATTATTGAAGGAATTCGCTCATCATTAAAGTCATTCAATTTGGTTTTAGTAGGGTTATATACGTGAACACCAATGGTCAGGTTTTCTGTTACTTTTGCTTGAATTCCAGACTCAATAGAAAAGGCCATGGTTGAACCATAGTTACCAGCGAGTCGAAGTGAATGATAATTTGCTTGTACACCGCCAGCTATTTTGTCGTTAAATTTCATGGCGTAAGCTAAACCGACTTTACTTTCTTTGTATACGGACCAACCAAAGCTAGAATAATTCAATCCAAAGCAACCATTTCTAATAGGAATTGCTAGAGCGACTCCCATATGACTAAGCTCCTTCAGACCAAATCTGTTCTCAAAGTAAACACCAGCACTAGGACTTTTTAGCCATCCTAATCCTCCTTGATTGTGGTGGGCAGACCAAATATCAGAAAGTGTAACAGAAGCATGCGCCATTCCAGCGCTTCTAGCTCCTAAATGCCAATTGTCATTTCCGGCTAATGCAAGAATAGGGAGTACCAGCAAGTATAAAAGCAACCACTTTTTCATCTATTGGTCAAAATAGTGATTTTGAAAAGAAAAGATGAAAAAGTAGCCGTAATAATGAGATATCAAGATTAATTCACTCTAAACTTGAAAGAATACTCTTTAAGGTCTTCATTCGCTTTTACTATTTTTTCTTTTAGTTCTTTTTTGAACTGAACGCATTTTGCATAGATATTTTTATCACCGGTTGCGAGTATTTGTGCTGCTAAAATGCCTGCATTTCTAGCCCCATCAAGACCTACCGTAGCTACTGGAATTCCAGGAGGCATTTGAAGAATAGACAGAATAGAATCCCACCCGTCAATAGAAATGGACGACCGGCATGGAACGCCAATCACAGGAACTGGCGTAAATGCTGCCATAACTCCTGGAAGATGCGCGGCTCCGCCGGCACCAGCAATTACTACTCTAATACCTCTGTCGTATGCAGAACTTGCATACGCCTCAACCTTTTCCGGCGTTCGATGAGCTGAAAGCGCGTTGATTTCAAATGGGATTTCAAAATGGTCTAAAATTTTTGCGGCCTCCTGCATAACTGGCATGTCAGATGTGCTGCCCATGATAATACTTACTAAAGGATTCATTCTTGTTGTTTTATGAATTTCAAAATTAGTAATTGAGTTTGTAATTTCATTGTTTTACACTACTTAATTTTTTAGATTTACTGCCCTTGTTAATGCGTACTATTAGTCTACATAATAAGCAGTTTAAATCTCACATTTCAGATGAAGCAATTGAGGCAGCCATTTTAAATGTATCCAATCAAATCAATCGAGATTATAAAGGTAAAAAGCCATTATTTTTAGGGATTTTAAATGGCAGCTTTCTTTTTGTTGCGGATCTCATGCGGAAAATAGATTTAGAATGTGAAATTTCATTTCTTAAAATCAGTTCTTACAGCGGCACCAGTACAACGGGTACGATTAAGGAATTGGTTGGGCTGAATGAAGATGTATCAGGTAGAGACCTAATTATTCTCGAAGATATCGTAGACACAGGTATTACCATTGATAGTATATTTAAATCGTTATTGGGAATGGGTGCAAATTCTATTGAGGTTGCCACGTTGTTGTTTAAACCCGATTCGTATCAAATGGCTTATCCGATTAAGTATGCAGCACTTGAAGTGGGTAATGAGTTTTTGGTAGGGTTTGGATTAGATTACGACGGTTTAGGACGAAATTTAAAGGACATTTACATAATAAATGAAGATTAAGTCATGTTGAATATTGTATTATTTGGGCCTCCAGGGGCTGGTAAAGGAACCCAATCAGAAAGATTGAGAGACAAGTATGGATTAGTGCATATATCTACTGGTGATGTGTTTAGAGGTTTAAATCCGAATTCGGAACTAGGAAAATTAGCCAAAAGTTTTGCCGATAAGGGTGATTTGGTACCTGATGATATAACCATTGCGATATTAGAGTCTGAAGTTCAAAAATTTCCAAATGCAAAGGGAGTAATCTATGATGGATTTCCACGAACTACAGCTCAGGCTCAGGCACTTGATGATTTTTTATCCTCAAAAAATACAGCAGTATCAATGATGTTGTCTCTGGTAGTAGATGAGGTTGAATTGAAAACAAGATTATCTAAACGAGCTAGTAAAGCCGGGAGACCAGATGACGCAGACCCTGAAATTATCCAAAACAGAATAAATAATTACAACGAAAAAACGGCTCCAGTTGCTCAATATTATGATCGTCAAAATAAATTGATTGAAATTGATGGTGAGGGGTCTATTGATGGTATCACGGACCGACTTTTTGTGGCCATTGATAATCAAAATTCGGAAAAGTAATTATTACAGTATTTCGTTATGAAGGCTGAATTACTGTTCAGCCTTTTTTATTTAACCTATTTTTACCGACATGGCAGGAACTAATTTTGTTGATTATGTGAAAATTAATTGTCGCTCAGGAAAAGGCGGTGCAGGATCAGTTCATCTTTTTAGGGATAAAAATACTGCCAAAGGTGGACCAGATGGAGGAGATGGAGGCCGAGGCGGTCACATCATTATTCGAGGCAATAAACAGCTCTGGACTTTACTGCATTTAAAGTATAAAAAGCACATTAAAGCTGAACATGGTGGACCTGGACAGGGAGGATTGAGACATGGAGCAAATGGTAAAGACAACATAATAGAAGTGCCACTGGGCACCATTGCGAAGGATGCCGAATCCGGTGAAATATTATTTGAAATTACCACAGATGGTGAAGAAAAAGTATTGCTTCCCGGGGGAAGAGGCGGCTTGGGTAATGATCATTTTAAATCTTCAACCAATCAAACTCCGAGATTTGCACAACCAGGCGAAGATGGAAAGGATGAATGGAAAATATTGGAATTAAAAGTATTGGCAGATGTTGGGCTAGTGGGTTTCCCTAATGCAGGTAAGTCCACTTTGCTTTCGGTAGTTTCAGCTGCAAAACCAGAAATCGCGAATTATCCATTCACCACACTAGTACCCAATTTAGGTATCGTATCCTATCGAGAGCATCGATCATTTATTATGGCAGACATACCAGGTATTATTGAAGGTGCGCATAGTGGTAAAGGCATAGGTCTTCGATTTTTACGTCATATAGAAAGGAATTCTTTATTACTATTCTTAGTGCCTGCAGATAGCGACGATATTCATCAGGAGTATAAAATTTTATTAAATGAACTTCAGCAATATAATCCCGAACTTTTAGATAAGACAAGAATATTGGCAATATCAAAATCTGATATGCTAGATGATGAGTTAAAATCAGAAATAGCATTGGATTTGCCAGACGTACCTTATTTATATATTAGCTCAATTGCACAGCAAGGATTGCAAGAACTGAAAGATTTACTTTGGACAAGTATGCAGACATGATTAGCTGGTTAGAACAAATAGATAGAGACTTATTCCTAGTATTGAATGGTTGCCATTCTCCATTTTTTGATGAAGTATTTTGGGTAATAACAAGTAAGTTCTTCGGTATTCCTTTTTATGTTATTGCAGTGCTTTTGCTTACCAGAAAATATGGATGGAAGATTGGTTTGCTACTTACAACTGGAGGTTTAGTAGCTTTCGGACTTGCTGATCAAATTTCAAATCACGTGTTTAAAGATGTTTTTTTAAGGTGGCGCCCTGGTTATAATCTCGAGATCAAACACCTGGTGCACAACGTTGTGTATGATGGAGAACTTTATCGGGGTAAAATTGATGCAAGTTTTTTGTCATCGCATGCTGCAAATATGTTTGCATTAGCTACGTTTGTTGGATTAATAAGTACTAGAAAAACGCTATGGGTAGGCTTTTTTATTGCGGCATTAATTGGGTACTCAAGAATTTATTTGGGAGTACATTATCCTTCAGACATTGGTTGCGGAGCTTTATTGGGAATACTTATAGGTTGGTTGATTTATCGCGTTTACGTGAATAGTTTAAATTTGAAGTAATGACTTGGATTGCAGTCTTTATTGGTGGTGGACTAGGAAGTATCTCGAGGTATGGTTTAAGTATACTAACAAATAGAATTTATTCTGGCCCTTTTCCCTTAGGAACTTTTTTGGCTAACCTAATGGCTTGCATTGTTTTGGGATTAGCCATTGCTTATTTCTCATCGAGAAGTCAATTTAACGAAGCATACAAAGCCCTTGTTCTTGTTGGGTTTTGTGGCGGATTTAGTACTTTTTCCACTTTTAGTCATGAAACTTTAAGTCTAGTTAAAGAAGGACAATGGGGATGGGTTACAGCCAATGTTTTTATCAGTATTGTAGCTTGTGTTGGTGTTTTATATCTTTTTTCAAAGTATCAATCCAGCTAATTTCTTAGCTCAGGTTCTTCATAATTCCAATCGCTTTTTCAATATCATTTTCAGTTACATCTAAGTGCGTTGTAATTCTAATTCTATTAGGACCGAAGCCAATTGCCTGCATATTATTAGCTGACAATTTTTTTAAATATTCTTCAGCACTTATTTCAAGGTCTACCATCAGAATATTCGTTTCAGGTAACTCAGTTCCTGTAATAAAAGGAGCATTTTGAATACTATTGGAAATATGTTTTGCTCTAAGATGGTCATCTGCTAACCTTTCTACATTGTGATCCAGTGCATAAATACCGGCGGCGGCGAGGTATCCGACTTGCCTCATTCCTCCACCCATTACTTTACGAACCCGATGCGCATTTTGAATAAAACCTGTTGATCCAAGCAGTAAAGAACCTGCAGGTGCTCCAAGCCCTTTTGATAAACAAATGGAAATGGAATCAAATAAGCTTCCATACTCTTTTGGATTTTCTTTGTTAGCTACCATGGCGTTAAACAGTCTTGCTCCATCTAGGTGATATTTTAAGCCATTTTCTTGGCATGCATCTGCGATGTTTTTTACAGTTTGCATATCGTAACATTTTCCGCCTCCGCGATTCGTTGTATTTTCAATAGATACTAATGTTGTATTGGTGTAATGTGAATCCGATGGGTTAATGTTATTGATCACATCATGGGACGTTAAAAAGCCATCATCATTACCAACTAGCCTGACTTGTGCGCCAGAGTTTCTAGCAATTCCTCCACCTTCATAATTGTATATATGTGATTGATAGCTGCAGATTACCTCATCGCCTGGTTGTGTGTGAACATTAATGGCAATTTGATTGGTCATGGTTCCACTTGGACAAAATAATGCGGCATCCATACCAAACAGGGTAGCAATTTTTTCTTGCAATGCATTTACAGTAGGATCTGCTGCAAACACATCATCACCGACTTCCGCAGATAGCATTGCTTTTAGCATTTCTTCGTTGGGCTTGGTTACAGTATCGCTTATAAAATTGAGCATGGATTAATTTTTTTGTGAAGTTATATAAAATGATTTGTTCATTGAACAAAGACAATGCAAACCTATTGTCCAGTATTTACGTTAACTTATAATTATTGAAATGTATTCTTACCATAATAATTGCATTAGCCTTGTTGAGCACTTGTGCTCAGGAAAAATACTGGGTTTATTTTTCAGATAAAAAAGGGGTAACATTTGATCCCAAGGAATATTTTCATCCCAATGCAATTGAGCGTAGAATAAAAAATAATTATCCGATAAATCATTTTAGTGACAGGCCTCTTGTTAAAAGTTATGTGCAAGAAGTATCTGGCTTGGCCTCCTTGTGTAAAGGAGTATCCAGGTGGTTGAATGCTATTGTAGTAACAGCCAATGATGCTCAAATTGAGCAAATCAGGGAGCTTCCTTTTGTTTTGAAAATAGAAGCAAGCTCATGTCATTCAGTGGTATGCACCTCAGAAGAAATTAATGTTACTCATAATGATTTTGAAAAAAGAGACCTTATCCGATTCCAGCTTGACCGGATGAATGCTCATCAATTCAAAGAGCATGGAATAACAGGTCGAGGATTGACTATTGCTATTTTTGACGCAGGTTTCCCTGGCGTTGATAAAGCACCAATGTTTGAACATATAAGGGCAAGAGATGGAATAATAGGAACTTATGATTTTATTCGAAATACCGATAATGTTTATAGAAAAATTGAGCATGGAAGTATGGTTTTTTCTTGCATTGCTGGTGTCACAAAAGATTCTCTTCGCCTAGGAGTTGCAACAGGCGCTAATTTTTTACTTGCCATAACAGAGAAATTAATGAAGGAAGGTCTGGCTGAAGAAGAAGCATGGTTATTTGCTGCAGAATGGGCAGATAAAAACGGAGCAGACATAATAAACAGTAGCTTGGGTTATACGCGACGGAATCATTTTAAACAAGACATGGATGGTCAGACAGCTATTATAACGAGAGCGGCAAATTTAGCAAGTGCTAAGGGAATTTTAGTAGTCTCTTCTGCAGGGAATGAAGGAAATAAGAGGCATTGGATGATGGTTGCTGCACCAGCTGACGGAGACAGTGTTCTTGCTGTTGGTGCAATTAATCCATGGAGTGGGTTTCATACCAATTTTTCTTCTTTTGGACCATCTTCAGATAAGGAGTTAAAGCCGAATGTAACTGCTGTTGGACATGTTATTGCCTACCATAAACTTCTCAAAACGAGCGAAACGCAGGGAACTTCGTTTTCTGCTCCGTTAGTGGCAGGATTTGCAGCTTGTGCATGGCAAGCCAATCCTACATTAACGAATTGGGAGCTCTTAAAACGAATTGAAACTTCTGGAGATCTATATCCCTATTTTGATTATGCACATGGATATGGCGTACCGCAAGCCGATTGTTTTTTGTCTAATACAGCCTCTAAATCAAATGATTCCGCATTTATAGTGGATATCGGAGATAGTGTTGTAACTATTTCGATAAGAGATGATTTATTGATTAATGATACCTTATTTCATGTTTCTGAAAATCACGATGGTGTTATAAACATAATTACAAAAAGGGATGATGGTATTAAAATCGATAAGAACCACCCATTTATAAAACATGAATTATTTTATTATCATCTTGAAAATAAAGAGGGGTTTTTAGATGAGTTTTCTGTGTTGTCTGTTGAAAAAAATCCGATAGTTAAAATTGGTTTGGACAGTTTAGAAGATAGAATATTGCGCATTCATTATTATGGTTTTACGCGTTCAATACAATTTTAATGAGATGAGAATTGCGTTAATTACACATATGTTGATTTTTTCCATGGCGGGTTTCTGTCAGGACACCTTGTTGTACAAGAAAACAGTCGAGACACTCAGTGAAGGAGATTTTGGCCCCAATAAAAAAAATTATATCCATACCTTTTTTAAGGTTGGATTCTATCAAAATACGGACGCGTTGAATACATGTTTAATTCAAGGTGGAAATTCTTTTACTTCGGGATACGGAGTTAGATTCAAGCGAAAGTTATCCTCAAAATTAGCTTTTGGCTATGACCTTGGCTATGACTTCAACCAATATCGTTTTAAAAGAGATCTGAGCTCTTTGTATTCGCAACTGAACGGATTTTTAACGGCAGATTCATTAAAAACGGATAAATTGACTTTTGGTATACTGGAGTTAGCCCCTTATTTCCGAATTAATTTTGGTAAACGCGGAGATCACCTGGGCAAATACCTAGATTTTGTCTTTTATGGGGCACTTATGATTTCATCAAAACACGTACTTAAATGGGATCATCCAAACAGCAGCATTATAAAAAAATCAACGTATAAATCTAGAAGACTAGGTTATACCAATAAATTATTTTACGGAATTGAAATGCGCTATGGAAATGCATTTTATAACCTTTTTATGCGGTATCGATGTGTGCATATTTTCAATTCAAAACTGAATGACAACCCTTATCAGCCAAGCTTAATTAGTTGGGGTGCATACATTATCATTCCGGATTAAATTTTTCTGGCAACCATTAGCCCATCACGTATTGGAAAGAGTACATTTTCAACTCTAGAGTCTGTTTGAATTTTTTGATTGTAGTTTCTAATTGCAATAGTATCTACGTCGTTCTCTGTTATTTCCTTAACAACTTTTCCGCTCCAAAGTACATTGTCCGCGATAATGTATCCTCCACTGCTGACTTGATCAATAATCAAATCAAAATAATTGGAGTAGTTTGTTTTATCTGCATCAATAAAAACCAAATCGAATGTACTTTTTATGGTTGGAATAATTTCAATGGCATTTCCGATTTTAACATCAATGCAATCGATCATTTTTGCTTCAGAAATGTATGCATTAACCATGTCTTCGAGCTCTTCGTTTATGTCAATGGTAATAAGTCTGCCTCCTGGTTGTAAACCCTCAGCAAGGCAAATGGCAGAATAACCCGTATAAGTTCCAATTTCAAGAATACATTTGGGCTTTATCATGTGACTGAGCATACTCAATACTCTACCTTGTATGTGACCTGATAGCATCCGAGGTACAAGCACTTTTTGATAAGTCTCTCGGTTCAGCTGATGGAGTAAATTTGATTCCGGAGAGGTATGCGCTTTAATATAAGCCTCAATTTCTTCTGGTAAAAATTCCATTTAAATAGACTGATTTAGTGTAATTGTTCTAATACTTTAGAGACTTCAGTTTCTGGCATTTTACAGGCTTTGTCTTGACAAACGTAAATCATTGTATTCCCTTTCATGTATTTTCCTTCGAGTAGTTGTAAAGTTCCTTCATTTTTACCACCCATTATTAAGACATTGGGGAGATAGTTTTTATCTAATTCTGCTCTTTTTTCCTTCCAATTTTTACCGACAATAGCTACTTCGAATAACGGTTGAGTGAAATGCGCTTCTACACTGGCCCAGTTAGCGTAGAAATAAAGATTTTTTTGAATGTCATTTTTAACATTTAGATAGAGCTGCCGAGCCTTATTTACATAGGATTGATTGTAATAGTAATGCCCTAAATACAGTAGATTTTTTGCCATTTCAGAGTTAGAGGATGGGATAACATTATCTGCAACTTCCATTTTTCTTGCAATCAGGTTGGCATGATTTCGGTTGGTGTAAAAGAACATACCTGATTTTTTATCGAAAAAATGGTTAATTGCATATTCAGAAAGCTCTAAAGCCTCGGCGAGCCATTTTTCTTCAAAGGTAGCCTGGTAAAGATCAATAAACGCTGATATGGTAAACGCGTAATCATCGAGGAATCCTGGAACAGTAGATAGGCTATTTTTGTAATTTCGATTTAATCCGCCCTCTTTATTTTTAGCCTGATTTAAAACGAAATTGGCATTATCTATTGCTTTCTGTAGATATTCCTTGTTGCCAAATGCACGATAAGCATCAACATACCCCCTCATCATCAAACCATTCCATGCCGTCAGTATTTTATCGTCTAAGGCTGGTTTAATTCTCGTTTCTCTTTTTGTCATAAGTATGGATCGGCTGGCATTCAGAGATTTTCTTACTTCTGATACATCTCTGTTTTTTCGTTCAGCATATCTTTTTATAGATTCTTTGGTATACAGGATGTTTTTACCGTGTTCCCAATTTCCAATTTTGGTTACCTGATAAAAGTCTTCAAATAATTTGGATTCCTCTCCTAGCAGCTCCATTATTTCGGATTTAGACCAAACATAAAACTTGCCTTCTTCCCCTTCGCTGTCAGCATCTTTAGAAGAAAAAAATCCGCCTTCTTTTGAGGTCATTTCCCGATTTACAAATGCCAGAATGCCGTGTACCACATCTTCGTATTTTGGATTTTTTGTTTTTTGCCACGCGTGGCTGTACAGACTAACTAATTGGCCATTGTCGTATAACATTTTTTCAAAATGGGGAACGTGCCAATTTACATCTGTTGAATAGCGCGCAAATCCGCCTCCGATGTGGTCATAAATTCCACCATACGCCATGTTATCTAGTGTCGCTTCTACTAATGAAATTGCTTCGTCATTATGATGACTAGCTCCATATTGGAGCAAATAATTCCACATACATGGCATCGGAAATTTTGGAGCTTGATTACCACCGCCTTTTATGGGGTCTGCGTTTTTTTTCCATGCATCAAATCCGTTATCTAAATCCTTTTTAGAAGATAAAGCAGTTTCTGTTGACAAGGGGACATTCTCTGTTGATCTAATTCCTTGGGTTACTTGTTCGGCTTGTTCAAGAATAGACGCTGGATTCTTACTTTGCATATCAACAAAATATTCCAATACTTTCATCCAGTTATTCTTTTGGAAGTAAGTGCCCGCATAAAATGGTCGTCCATCTGGTAGGGCTAGTGCATTCAGAGGCCATCCCCCTTTTCCGGTAATAAGTTGTGCGGCTGTCATATAAATTTGATCAACATCCGGCCGCTCTTCACGATCAACTTTTATTGCGATGAAATGCTTATTCATTAATTGTGCAACAAGGGTATCTTCAAAGCTCTCATGCTCCATTACGTGGCACCAATGACAGGCCGAATATCCAACACTGATGATTAACATTTTGTTTTCAGCTTTCGCTTTTGCAAGTGCCTCTTCTCCCCATGGATACCAATTAACGGGGTTGTGTGCATGTTGAAGTAAATAAGGACTACTTTCATTGGCAAGCTGATTTGTAAAAGGATATTGTTTTTCATCTTCATTTATTCCTGATACGTGTTCTTGTCCACACGATGACAAAAACATCATTAATAATATGGTAGAAAATGAGTATTGCATAAAAGTTAGAAGTATTGTCATTTTTTCTAGGTCATAAGTTATTTCCAACTGACACAAACAAAGCGTATTGGGCTTTATTAAATTTTATTATTGCATTAAGGTAGTCTAATTGTGATTTAATGAAAACTTCTTGTATGAATCTTGTTGATTTAAAACACAACTAAATAATTTGTTTTGAACGTAGGCTTTAATTGATAGTGTTAATAAATGTACACATTTGGTTGAGCATAGCAATATTCTTGCGATTTAATCCGCGCATTCACCATGATAATAATATATTTGCAGGCATAATAAAAAAACAAAATGAAATTACTTGGAACTTATATTGCGATTCTGTGCACAACTGCTATAGTTGGATCATGTGATGCTCAGAAAGATGCAGTAAATAACAACGATAATATGGAGTTAAAAACAGAATTGGATTCAGTAAGCTATGGAATAGGTGTTAATATTGGCAAAAGTCTTGCTAGTCAAGGAATGGAGGCCCTGAATACAGATGCGATTGCTCAAGCAATGAG
>JABJPZ010000232.1 GCA_018663635.1 Crocinitomicaceae bacterium | reverse complement strand
ATTTTCGTGTGAGGGGAATAACCTTGTTCATTACAAAGAAGATGGAACGATAGATGCTGAAGGAGCGTTGGTAAATGACAAAAAGGAAGGGGAGTGGAAGTTTTTTGATAATCAAGGTAATGTCGAGGAGATTAGTAATTGGAAGAACGGCGCAGTTAATGGCGTTTCTAAAACGTTTTATGAAAATGGCCAACTTAAATCGGAAGCCAACTGGCAAATGGGCTTATTACATGGATTGCAACAAATATGGACTGAAAATGGCAAGATTTTGCAGGAAGTCAATTGGAAAGAGGATAAGAAAGCGGGTAAATTTGTTAGCTATTACAAAGACGGGACAGTGTCTAGTGAAGGTTATTTCAAAGATGATTTGGAAGATGGAGCTTTTAAAGTTTATTATGAAAATGGACAGCTCAGTGAGGAGTCTTATTGGTTCGATGGAAGAAGAGAGGGAAAGGCAATAACCTATTCGCCGCAAGGGCAGGTATTATCGGAAGGTAATTACAATTCAGATAGTCGATCTGGAATTTGGCATTATTATTTCAAAAATGGTCAGCCAAAAGAAACTTGTAATTGGCTTGAAGACCTCGTAAATGGACCTGCTGAATATTTTCATCCGAATGGCAACTTGGCAGAAAAGGGCGAATTTCGGAATAATTTAAAGGAAGGTCTTTGGCAGTTTTATGATTCCTTGGGAACGCTATTAAGAGAAAGTACTTTTTCTCAAGACCAGTGTGTAGCCAATTGTGTTGAATAGAATTGATTCTTCAAGAAGAGTTCAGTAGTTAAACCACAGGGAGTGAGTTGATCAGCGATATCGAGATTAATTTACATTGATGGAATATTGCTTAGGGATTGATACTTTTCTTAAGAAATGTTCATCATCGTGATAAGCAGATATGGAGTAATTGTTTTTAACATCTACCGTAAAAATCTGGTAAACCAAGGTGTCTTCAGACGGGGGTAACGCATTATCGCCATACGTTAAGGTATATACCCCTTCTTTTCTTCAATTGAATGGAATTCAACAAATCAGTATTCTTTTCCGGTTTTAAAAAAAATCCATTTTCATTCGTTATATCAAATAAGTATGTCATTTGTTTATCCTGATCAATCTCACCCATTATGACATTCGACTTATCGTAATGAAAGGATATATAGTCATTATCCTTATCAAAAAGAAGCACTTTTACCCCAGCAACTTTTACTGTAATTACTTGTCCTGATGCTTTCGACGATATAAAATAGACGATTAAAATTCCGATTATTACAATTGCTTTTTTCATCATCCTATTCGTTTTTTGGTTTAATCAAGTCCTTCCATGGCAATGGCAAGGCACTCTTCGTGCACGTGGGTGGATTCCCTCATGTTCTTGCCTGAACCGTTTCCATCCTGCATGATGCATTTTTCGTGGGTACAGTGCCGTACCCCCAGCGTGTGCATGAATTCGTGAAGAACCGTTTTCGAGAAGGTTGCTGCATTGCCGCCCATTCGATGGTTCGAAACCACACATACAGTACCCGGCCTTCGGCCCAGCCCTAAAATGCCATAATCGGGGTAAGTCATCTTTTTGCCCTTCCTGATCAATGTTCTAGTGCTTGAAATGTCTGAGGAGGTAATGCCAATGACTTTACTTACACTATCAGGTTTGATCTGATCGAGATATCTTAGTATTGAATCAGCCCTGTACCTTTTGCCGTTGTAGCAGCTGGACGGTAATTGCACCTTTCCGCCTTTAACGATTTTGAGTGCCGGAAAATTCTCTTTCAGAAAGTTGCAGGCTTCAGACAATTGTTGTTGGCTTACTCCTTTGTTCAGCTCCAACAGCAAAACTGTATTAGCCGGAATTTCATCTGAACTACCGAAATGGATTGTGTTGCCGGTGCAACAGAGGAGGAGTACACTTGCGGTAAGTATTGAAATGAGGTTTTTCATATCTATATTATTTTTTTCGATTGGCTAAAAATGATTGGGGTTTATGTGAATTTTTGATCAGATCGCGGAAAGAATATCCGCTCGGCGCTACAAATGCAACTGAATAGCTTTTGGCAGGAGGTAGTGTTTCTGTTTTGCTTTTACCATTGATTGTTGTAGTTATTCTTCTTTTTTTTCCACTGTAGGAAGAACTTAGTCCTGCAACAATTCCGCTATCATAGCGACATACTTTTTCTAGATTAATTCGATAACGGATTATATTTTCGAAATGAATGTCGTACATGTTTTTATGTTCCAACAAGAACTTAGTGAAAAATTCTAGGTCAGAAAGACAGTAATTATTGGCGTAGTAGGCACCTGCGCTATTGCTCAAATAAGGGCGGGCATTGAGAAATACCCGATCTCGAGCGGTAGCATAGGTAATACTTTGACGGTCTCCCGCAGAGCTTCCAGCACCCGTGCACACGTGATTGTACATAACAAGGGCATTCGGCGCCAGTTTGATATTTTCTGCGATAGCATCATTGCTCATTAATCCATCACTCAGGCAAATCATGCCCATAGTATTTCCATGACCTTTGTATATAAAGATGTTGACATTTTTACTGGCTTTAATTACATTGTCTTTAGTAGAATAGGGGGGGTACAATTCTTCTACTGAAATCCCGAGTGATGTCAAAAATTCAGCCAGCCTTTCTGCACCATTAACAAAGCGGTCACAACTTTCGTCTCCAACTATTATGAGGGCTTTTAAAGATTTAAATGCATATTTAAGGCTGTCCGGAACGACATTGGTTTGCTGCGCATAAATGGATTGACTGGTGATCAACGCTACCCCGATCAGCAGTCCGACTAATTTTACTTTCGTTTTCATAAGCTGTTGTTTTTAAATGGAGTAGCATTGTTTCATAGGCTATTATATTATTGGTCTGATTCTTCTTCTGATGCGAGATCAACTCCCGTTAGTCTGAGCTTTTTGAGTACCACTTTGTATTTCTTTTGTTCAAAAACAAATTGCAAACGATCTGTGATCTGAAACAGGTCTTCATAATTGTCTCCCTCCAAAAGTTTAGCCCCTTCCTTATACGACTCAGTATCAAATACCCGGATCCAATGCGATATATTGCCATCCCACCGGTTCACTTCTTCGATGACTTTTTTATCCAAAACATAACGCCCTTGCTCATCAAAGAAAACAGAGCAGGTGTCGGAGGTAAGCTCGGCAAGCTTGTCTTCGTCGCCGAGATAAACTGCTGAAACCACACCCATGGCCATTCGCTCTTTAATTTTATTGGATGCCGATTCCACATGATACTTCATGAGGTCATCAAAATTTCCCTTGATCACTTTGTATTTTACCGTGGTTGATTGATCGATGTCAAAAATCAAAGGCGTAACGGTTTTCTTTAAAGGAACAAAGACGTGCGTAGAATCACCGCTTCGGATTTTTCGAGCAGTCTTAATGTTTTTGTGTAAGCGAATTTTTACCTGGCCCGGATCACCGCGGTATGGTGTAACAAAAACTCCGTTGGAGGCTAATGATATTTGTATTTCAGGCTCTCCCGAAAAAGAGACGCGAAAAACAGAATCGCAATAAACCGTGCCGCGGTTTTCTGAGAAATTAATAGATGCGCTTGAATCTGTGGGGAGCGCAATGGGCATTTGTTTGAATTGATTAAATGTGATTGGTTCCTGAAGAAGCTGGTCTTCGACATTGTCTGGGAAGTGGGAATAGATCATTATTGAAGGGTTTACGTCAAGCCATTGATTGTCCTGGCCATCTGCCCATGTCACGTCGTACAATTTGGGTTCGTTGTCGATCCAGATTATGTTCCAAGCGTGATACGTTCCTTTTCTGGAAATATCATTTAGTTCATTTCGTGCGTAACCGCTAATTTTTTTGCATTTAAGACCAGCCAGCTTTGTAAGCTCTTGAAACACATAAGAGTAGCCCGCGCAAACGGCCAGTTGAGTGTCAAACAAAATGCGTCTGGAATCAGTTTGGGGGCAAGCATAGATCCTTGTTTTCAGGAATTCTCTGTCGTAATTGATTGAACTCGTTATGAAATGGGCAATTTTCAATGCCTTTTCTTCATCGTTCGATTCCTCCCCAACTATTAGATGCACCAGGTCATACAGGTTAATTGTAGTATCCGGTTTTTCCAATCTTACTGCTACATTTCTTTTCGGGTGGACGTAGTAGGGCTTTGAAAAATCACTAATATGCTTTGCTTTTCTGAAGATAGTCTTTCGTCTTGGCATCAGGGCGCATAAACGGTTTCTGAACAGATTCTTTTTCAGATAGAAAGGCCGGTCGTAGTAGTAGCAGTCGAAATGCTCTCCCTCGGGACTATTTAGAACCAATTTCGATTTTGTTTGCTGATATTCTCCAAGATTCCTTTTAACTCTGCAATTGGTTCCTGTGTAATCGTAGATGTATCGTAAATGTTCAAAAGTTTGGTTCGGGTAAAGTCGGATGAGCTCACAAGATTCTGAATGCATTCGGTTGTGGTAGACAGCAATTGGCTTATTGGTCTGGGCATATACCGTTTGGCAGGTAATCAAAGTAACTCCAAGCAGCAACCCGAAAAGTATTCCGGTCGTTTTCATAAGATTTGATTTTTGGTTGGAGTAACATTGTTATATAGGCAAACAGAGTTTACATATATAATACTGAACTCATAGAATGGTACAAAAAGAAAGTCAACGATTACATTACAAAACCAGCAGATGGCAATAATCCTTTCAAATCAGTAAGGTTTTACGGTTAAAATTCTGGACGGGACGAAAGCTTCTAAATCAGGCATCAATCATTTCAAGCTGTTTCTTGTTGTAAATCCCAATTGCTTTACCAATGAGCTCGCAACCTTCGAAAGGTGTATTCTTTGCTTTACTTTTACTATTGGCTGTCTGATAAGTCCACTCTAGACCTGGATCAAATAAGGTAAGATTAGCTTCGAAACCTTCTTTTACTATGGGAATATCTAGTTGGAGTATTGTTCTTGGATTAATGCTAATTTTATTGATTATCTCGTCTAAGGTAAGAACGCCAGATAAGTTCGTAATCGCAAGCCCAAAAAGGGTTTCTAATCCTATTATTCCATAATTAGCTGCACCAAACTCAAGCGCCTTATGTTCAACGTCTTCTGGTGAGTGATCTGAGCATATCACGTCAATAGTACCATCTTTAAGGCCTTCAATTAGCTCTAGCCTGTCTTCTTCTGATCTTAATGGTGGCAGTACTTTAAAGTTGGGGTCGAAACTGGTAATGGTTTCGTCGTTAAGTAATAAATTATGAATAGCAATGTCACAGCTTACGGCCAGTCCACTTTCTTTTGCTTCTGCTATTAAATCTAAACCTCTTGGGCTGGATATGGTGGAGAAGTGAATTTTGGCATCGTTGTACTCCGTTAAGTACAAATCTCGGGTTATCTGCAGTTCTTCTGCTACATTTGGTATCCCCTCAATTCCAAGCATGGTACTTGTAACGCCTTCATTCATCATTCCACCAACTTGAGCAGTTTGGTCAAAAGGAAAGCTCATAATAGTGCCATTAAAGTTCTTTGCGTACAACAATGCCCTTGAAAGTAGCCCGGAATTTCGGATTGATGCTTTATCATCCGTAAAAGCGACTGCACCTGCTAATTTCATATCGTACATTTCAGATAATTGTAGTCCTTTTCGATCTGAAGAAACGGTTCCGCATGGCAGAACGTCTATAGGCGTATGTTTAGCTCGATTAACCACGTAATCGACCATCGCTTTATTCGAAATCGGTGGAGTAGTACTTGGCATCAGAGCTACACCGGTAAATCCGCCAGCTATGGCCGCGGCAATACCGCTATCTAAATTCTCTTTATATTCTTCTCCAGGATCTCTGAAATTCACATGCATATCAAACCATCCTGGCGAAACATGCAAATTGGTTGCTTTCACAACTTGCGCTGATTGATCTGAAATAGATTTCGCAATTTTTTCAATGACTCCATCGCTAATCAGAATATCTGCTTTTTTGCTATTCCACTCTGAATTAGGGTCAACAATTACTGCGTTTTTTAGAATTACCTTCATATTATTTAACTAAGCGATAAATCAATATTTCTAATGCTAATGATAAAAGTACCAAAATGATGCACCATTTCCAGTATTTTTCTCCATCTGATAAATTAGATAAGCTACTATTTACATTAATCACATCTGTTTGCACCAGTTCAAATTGTTGATTAAGATCTGCTTTGTTCAGTGCTAGTTGTATTTCTTCAGAGCTGAATACTCTCGTATCCGATTCATTGCGGTTATAGTTCCATCCAAATGAATATTCATGCTTATTTTTATTCAATAGCCGATAATTTCCCGCAGTAGTAAGTTGATCGTGAAAAAGCAAAGTAGTTATCCCTCGATTGACATTTATTTGTGGAATGAAGGCTATATCTGTTCCTTTTATAGTAACGTTCTCAGGTCTTAAGTCTTTGTTTTTTAGTGATATAGAGTTGGTTTTACCAATAGTTCCGTACAATTGTTGGTTTTCGTAACTGAATTCACCAATTCGAATCATAGCAGCAACGACAGTAGCATGTTTTAAGAAATTCCCAAAAGATTGATCAGTAGCTACAGCGCTCAAATATATTTTACCATTTTGGAAGATATGTTCAGTTAAATAGGGATCTCCATTCTGCAGCCGCATCAAGTAACTAAACTTGGATTTTGACGGAATATTGATTTTAAAATGCGATTGGGCTGCAGGTAAATCTATGTTGGTAGGTATTTTTTCGAAAATACTGGAGAATATAGGATGGGACAGGTTAATTTCTTTCACATTTACGGCTGTCGTGTCTTTTTTGGTAATGGAACCAATTTCCATAGCACCAAGTAATGCATTGTAAGAGCTTATATCAGTATGGGTAGACGGGAGAATCAAAATATTCCCACCATTACCAACAAACTTGGTGAGCTCAGCTATTAATCCAGAAGTGATAATTGGTATGTTTTGCAGTACAATTAAGTTTTTTGAGCTTAATTCAGCGTAATTAATTGAAGTTGTTTTGCTGAATTCTAAGTTGAACATAGGAACAGAACCTAATATGGCACCAATTCCCTTTGTTGTATCGGATAGTGCGTTGCTGAGCACTAAGATGTTAATCTTTTCTGCAACATTATAACTGAAGTAGAAATAGTCGTCAAAGGTGATTTCTGGTTCAGGATAGTCCGCTAACTTGAAGCAACCTTCTTTGATTCCTGTTCCGTAGGTTGTGTAATTAAATTCGCAATCTTCGTAGCCATATGAAGGAATAATGTAATTATTAAATCCTTGGCTTTTATCGTTGATGTCTAATTCAAGACGAACTTCTGTTTCCTTTTCTGATAAATTATAGATCCTTGCAAAAATGGTTTCTTCAACACTGTTTTGGCGATGTGGTGTTTTAAACCAGATACTATCTATATAAAAGTTAGATTGATTTATTCGTTCAAAAGGGATAATTCTAGTAGAAATTCCAGTGTCTGATTTTAGATTGGAAAAGTCACTAACTGATTGTTGAAAATCAGATAGGAGATAAGCTTGTTTATTCAATGATTCCGCACCATTTAGAATGTCTTTTTGACGTAAAACGATTTCACTCAGGTTTCTTGTTACGGGAGAAAGCTCTACATCGTCAATGAGATTTTGTATTTCCTCCTTGCTGTAGATTCTTTGTAGGTGTCCTTTAAAATCATTAGTTGCTAAGTGAAATCTATCTATGGATTCGTAACCTTCAATAATAGAAAGAGCTTTTTCTTTTTCATCTTGAAATAGGTAACCATTTTTACCTTTTGCATCAGTGCTAAAGGAGTTGTCAATGTAGATGGAAACCACTTTGTTTCCTGATTTTATTATTTGGTCATCGATAGGAATATAGGGTTGGGCAAAAGCCAACACTAAAAATACAATAGCAAGAATTCGAGAGAGTAGCAATAACAAGTGTTTTACTCTTGCTTTACTTTTAGTTTCGATTTTAATTTCTTTCAAAAGAGAAATATCAGAATAATATATTCTTTTGTATTTCCTGAAATTAAATAAGTGAATGATGATAGGAATTGCTATCGCTGAAAGTGCATATAGGAACTCTGGAAATAGAAACTTCATTAAGAATCAAAAGTAATACAAATCGACTACTTCTGGGTTGCTAAAAACCTATTTACTTCAAAATTAAGGTAAATGCTTCTGGTACAGAAATGATTTGCCCTTTAAAATCACCTACAACGAAAGCATCGGTTATGCCTTCCAGAATAACTCTACGCTTAAATTCTGATGCCTGATCATAATTTTCAAAATTACCAACAAAGTATTTTACTAAATTATCCTTAGGATCTTTTTTCGGTATTACATTACCCAATTGCAAGAACAAATCAAGCACATCGGTAGGAACATCTAGTGCGTACGCACCGACTTGAACTCTAAATTTAATTAGCGCATTGCTAACGGTTGTAGGGCTAGGCATAATTGGATTAATCGAATCAAATTCAGGGTTCAATACGCTAAAGCCACCTTGCGAAAGCTTCACTCGCTCACCATTCTTGAAAACGACAATGAAAGTACCTTCATATCCTCTACTTAATAAATCAATTTTATACTTAGCAGCTTCTTCTGGTGTAGTAAATTCACCTGAGTAGTATCGGACGAGGCCATCGTCACCAACAACTTCAGAAATGTCTGGTATGTCGGCAAATACTTTTTGGGTTAAGCGGTCATTAAATGCACCAATTTGAATTCTAAAGAAAGCACCTTCAGGGTAGGAGGCAAGTCCTAAATCTGGAATTGGTGCAATTGGATTAACATCTACATTTCCATCATCTTGTTTTATAGTTTCTACAATACCTGCATTGGAAATTCCTTTAGTGTCCAGTAGGTTAGCAAGTTCTTGAGCTCCTTCAGGTGAATCAAATTCGCCTAACACAAAGTAGGTTGTATCTCCTTGAACAACCATTTTATAGTTTTTAAAGCTGATGATTCCAGCAATATCGTTTGCTAGTATTTCTTTCTCACTAGTTCCTACAAGAACCCGGTATACCTTATTTTGAAATTGTTCGAAATTACCACTCACTTGTTGTCCTGGTGCAGTAGTAGTTGCAATTGTTTCTTCTTCAAAGTAATCTCCATCATATTTTCCGGTAGTGTCACTATACCTGAGGTATCGATCTAGGATGTCTTCATCCGTTAGAGCAACACCAACAATATCTACTATGGAGCTGTCTGGTGAGAACATTTCTTCATCCACATAGTCAGGTACAAGATCATTATCACTGTCCATAGGACAGCCAAATTCATCTACATCTACACCAAGCGGAGTGTTCTGACAATAGTCACACATGTCAGCGATTCCATCATTATCTTCGTCCAAAGTATCTTTAATGCAATCTTCTGGACCCCACTCAAATTCACCATCCGCCCCTCTTTTTCGTTTATTTAATTTAAGGTCATAGGTCAGGGCGAAGCTGGTGTATAAGAACTTGTCATTACCTTTAGTTCCTGCACGGTCACCCTCACTTTCGCTTGTTACATTGTCAATTAAGTCGCTCATTGTAAGATGTAAACTTGTGCCAATTCTGAATTTCATTCGCTCACCGAGATTCATTCTTGCGCCTATTTGAATCGGTATTGAAAGTGTCCTTTCGGGGTATTTTCCTAAATTATCAAGATTTAGTTCTCTTAAATCGGTTTCGTAAGTGTAATCTCTGTAAATGAGTTCAGCACCCGCTGCTAATGGACTGTTTTCAGCAATGTCTCTTATAGAGCCATCAGACCAATAATGATAGAAATTACCATTTGCATCGTAAAGATCCGTTTTGGATAAAAACTCTATGGACTCTATTCCGACACCTATAAAAGGGTCAATGGGACCATTTGGTTTAACAATGTGTGCGAAGTTGTAATTAATTACAAATCCTCCCGTGGTTATGTCTGATTGGAAATTAAGGTTTCTAGACAGCGATCGTTCATTTGCGCCAATGGTACCCATCATACCATAAAATTTAATGTCTAAATAATCAGTGAGTGGGTTTGAAATGGTTAAATCATAACCTAATTTACTAACTGTGGGATGGTAGCCTTCGTGATTAGATGCAACGTCACCATAAAATGTGAACATTCCAATCCCCAAGCCAACCCTGGGTTTAAATTGAATCTTTAAGGTTTCTGATTCTTCAGATTCT
>JABJPZ010000231.1 GCA_018663635.1 Crocinitomicaceae bacterium | reverse complement strand
TCTTTGAAAACATTTTGATACATTTCTCCCAACAAAAACAAGGCATTATCTGCTAAAATATCTTCGCCATATTTGGTTACAATTTCAGTTAATCGCGCTGCTGCCTGTTCATAATTTTGTTTTCGGAAGTCAATCTCATATTTCTTCATTAAAATCTCATCATTCAAAGAATGATATGGTAAGGCAATATTAATCGAATCAAACTTGCCGATTGCTTCCTCGAACCTGTGCTGAGATGTTAGCAAATCCGCTTCGGCATACATTCTCATGGTATTTGCTGTAGTATCTAAAGCCAAATTATCTGTAATTAAAAGTGACAATTCCATCGCATCATTGGCGATTAATTTTTGTGTGGACGATTTAAGCACATCCAGTTGCGACAGCGCTAAAGCAAAATTAGCGGTATAGTAGAATATTTTTGCATTCTTAAACTTAGCTTCATGCGATAGCACGTCTTCTTTGAAAGCTTTATCTACCTGAGAGTAGTACAAGGAAGCGTCCCAAATTTCCCCACTAATCAACAAAACATCTGCAAGCAACATTTTACATTTCCCTTGAACCTTAGGGACTCGAGCAGCAAGAGTTATTGCTTCCTCTAAGATCGCTATCGCGCTTGAAAATTTCTGAAGGTAAAATCCTTGAAGATGACCTAATTCCATCATAGTATTAATGGAATGTGGCGCCCGTCCAACCTCGTCTAATGTGAAATTATATTTAGATTCTAAATTAATTAGATCCTCCTTCGTATAGCTCGAGGAATTCGTTATTTTTTTCTTCAGAGTATTCAACGACCTGTAATTTGCCGTTCTGTAATATTTATTATCTTTTCCAAGATCAATCACATATTGAAAAGCTTCCAAAGCCAAATCATAAGATTCATTGTTGCTGCAAACTTCTCCAAATTCAAAAACCCTTTTTCCATTAGCACGAAGTTTTCTATCCTGAGCTTTTACCTGAACATATGCTGATTTGAAATCTCCCTTTTGTTGAAATAACCAAATCAACATTTCATTATAAATTGTCTTTCCAGGATGTTTCTGAGTTAACCGCAACAACTCGATTCTAAGTAGTTCTGTTTCTTTTAAATTCACTTTAAAATCTATACTTCGAGACAACGCGTTCTGAACCTGATTTCTGTACCCAACATTGGTTTCTAGCATGAGTAAAAACTCCCTTATCATCAGTTCCGTTTTGCCTTGTACACCATACAACTCACCGATTCTAATACTGTACGAAACTGGATTTGAACTTACTTTTTGTGCCTTTTGATAAGCATTAATTGCTAAATCGATTTTTGATCGAATCTGAAGACCGTTTGCCAATTGAGAAATTTGAGAAAACGAATGGTATGAATTTATGTTTCTGACAGCTAATTCGTATTGTTGTATGGCCTTTGAGTCATTATCCTGATGCGCAAAAAGATCTCCGTACAGTAAATATGTAGAAAGCTGTACATGCTTCTTTTTGAGTTCCTTTTTAATCAGTTTTTCAGCTTCTTTGTACATTTTAAGTTCAAGCAAGCACGTATAGTATTTTTCAAAGTCACCCGTTTTTTTTGTCTCTTCCCACAGCTTCAAATAATATATCGCAGCTTTTTCGTAATCATTTTGGCTAAAATAATGAACAGCCATACCCCTAAAGTCTGTACTTCCACTTTGGGCCATAATAAATCCCGCACTACACAAAAACAATATGAGGCAAATTTTCTTCAATTAGTTCAACGTATTTAAACTGTCTACGACAGCTTTCATGTATGGATACACGGTATCTTGTACACTTAGAAGCAGTGTATAGTTCGATTTGAGGTTAAATGATGCTACTTTTATTTCAGTAAGCGCCTCTTGCTCTGTGTTGATATACGACTTTATCGTATCAGAATTATCAATATCCTTATGAACCAAATCGTCTTTTAAATTTTCAAGCTGGGTCTTCGTGAAGGCTATTTCCTCCAAAATATTCTCTTTATTAATTCCAAAACCTTTTATCCTTTTAACACCTTTATACAAATTCGTCATCTGTCCAAATTTCTGATCAACAGTAACCGAATCACTCATGTATTTCTTCTTAATTACAGCCATTATTTTACCATACTCATTGTACATGTCTCGCACTTTATTTGCGTCTAAAGGAGCAACCATTTCTTCGCACTCATTCAGTTGCAATTGCATGGATTCTACCTGAACAATTTCCTGTTCAAAGGGATTTTCACACGAAACAAAGAAAACTATAAGCGCGCCAAAAATTATTGGTGCTTTTTTGGAAATACTGTATTTAATCACTGCTGCCTTTTTTTAATCATGTCAAAACCGGTAAACGGCACTAAAGCTTTTGGAATTCTAACGCCTTCAGGTGTTTGATTATTTTCCAAGAGGGCGGCTACTATTCTAGGTAAAGCCAATGCACTACCGTTTAATGTGTGCGCTAAATGAGTCTTGCCATCCTCATCCTTGTAACGTAATTTTAGTCTATTGGACTGAAAACTTTCGAAGTTAGATATAGAACTAACTTCTAACCATTTTTGTTGTGCAGCTGAATAAACTTCCATATCATACGTTAGTGCGGATGTGAAACCTAAATCACC
>JABJPZ010000230.1 GCA_018663635.1 Crocinitomicaceae bacterium | reverse complement strand
GCATATCGACATGTATTTTATTGAAAGGATAAAGCCACACCTTTCTGAAAACGAAGACGGCATCACGCCAAACCGCCGCTTTTGGGAATATGTTAACCTTCACGTGTACAGCTCTATCAATTATCAGAAGGCGGAAAGACACATTATGAAAATTCTGAAGCAAAAGCTGTCCCCTAAATTATATTATCACGGTATTCATCATACATATGATGTTGTTAAAGCGGCTGAAAGAATTGCAGTTATGGAGGGGGTTTTAGATGAAGATATTTTTGTGCTAAAATCAGCAGCAACTTACCACGATGCTGGTTTTGTAGAGCAATATGATGCTAACGAGCCAATTGGAGCAAGGATGGCTGCAGAAATCCTTCCAAAATACGGCTACACAGAAACTCAAGTAGAAGATGTGTTTAAACTAATCTATGCGACGATTATACCACACAACCCGAAATCAAAACTGGAAGAGATTATCTGTGATGCTGATCTTGACTACCTAGGACGAGATGACTTTCATCAGATTTCAGATACGCTTAGAGTTGAATTGCGCGAGCATGGCAAAATAAATTCAGATAGGCTGTGGGATGAAATACAAGTTAAGTTTTTAACTATGCACAAGTACTTTACAAAAAGCGCAATAGAGCTTCGTCAAGAAAAGAAGATGAATAACCTGCAGGACGTAAAGAATCGATTAGAAGAAAATAATTATAAAGACTGAATCGTGGCTGATTTGAGCAAACAACATGGGCTTCGCTAGCGGCCTAGTCAAAATTATTTTTATATTTCGACATGAAAGTTATTTTAATATCGGCAGCAATTGCCTTTTCTACAGTATTGTTAACCTGCTGTACTCCGAAACCAGAAGAGATGGATGTTACTGATTTGATAACACCTTGTGACTATGTGGACGCCTACGAAAAAATATTAGACGACCTCATTTTATTAGAAAACAAGGAAGAAGAACTTAGTGAATCCGAGTCAAATCGAAGCGAGTTGTTACAAGAAAAACTACGTGAGATTAAAGAACACGCTGAAGACCTAGATATATCAGAAAAAGCAGCTAGGAAGTGCCCTAATTTTAAAAGTGTCCGGAAAAAATTCAAGAAAGTTTGAATTGCAAAGACCAACTATCAATAATGACCATTTTGTTATTTACAACTTTCCAATCTATTGGAATCTGTGGATTTAAATGAGCAAATTCAAATAATAAATCTTCAGCTTTACCAGAAGAACAAGAATATGAAAATACCAAAGCGATTAATGGCAGCCTGTACGATTACCATTGTTGTCGCGTTTGTACCTTTTTGATTAGCTATAAGTAAAACATTTATCTTGAAAAAACCGTTCCTCCAGCTACTCCAGAGTCTTTCGCATTAACGGCCATAACAGGAATTTCTTCCGCATTGGTAATCATTGCCTGCTCGTGTTTGCCGCCGAACATGCCTACCCCTTCATTCATAATTACGATTAAGTCTGCATCAACCTCTTTAGAATAAGCCAATACTTGCTCATCAAAATGCCCCGTTTTCTCAGCTACTTTTGTATCGTGTTGTATGCCCTTGCCAGTTAGATACTTGTGCGCAAAAATGATATTATTTTTTACTTTTTGAGCATCGCTTTCTACTCTGTCTGCAAAAATATGCACCCGAGAAGAAAAATATTTCGCCATATCGGCCACGGTTTCTAACTTTTGTTTCGAGTGCTGCCCTAAATCCATAGGGACAACGATATCATCATAGCCAGAACTCTTAATTCCTTTGGTTTGAACAACAATGAAAGGGATCTTTGAGCTGGTAATCACTTTTAAGGCGTAGCTGCCAGTTAGCTTTTGCCACCCCTTGGCACCATGCGTACCCATAATAATCAAGACAGCGCTTTCTTCAGCAGCAGTTTGAGCAATATCTTCAAAGATATTTCCTATCCGAACTGCGGTAGAAACGCTCACATTGGAGTTTGAATCAGCAATTATTTTAGCTTCAGCAGCAAGTTTTTCTTTTGCTTCGTGAACCTCTTCAGCATCACTAACAACGTTTAATAAAACAACAGAAGCATCAATTGTTTCGGCTAATTTTGCTGCATGCTCCATGGCCACTTTTGACACTTCAGTAAAGTCAACAGGCACTAATAAACTTTTCAAACTCATAATACTTGAAATTTTGGATACAAAGATAAATAAATAATTAATCGAACCCCCTAATCAAACTCAGGAAAAAACACATTTAAAGATAACAAAAAGATTGGCCTTAAGTACATAGCTAAAAGAAAGAAAAATGAGCAAGTTGAATTGTAACCGTGGTTAAAAGGTGTTGTTGAATAATTGAATACGCGTAAAAGTTAGAGAATCAACCAAATCAAATTTAGATATTGAATAAGTTTCTTATTATATTGTTGTATTCTTTTTAGATTTCATATGCCTAGTTCAAATTATACTTAAAATGAGACCGCTATCACCAAAATATGTGTTCGCTCTCTTCGAAGATCTTAAGGATCACGAGATTCTCATGTGTTATTTTGGAAACATTTCATTCAAAATATCGAACCATCTAATTAACACATTCAAAGAGAACCTGAATTCAGAAGAAATGGGACGACTCATTTTTAAACGGGTCTACTCGAGCTTTGTGGAGTGTATTGAAAACATTACCAGGCATACTTCTGTCGATGATACATATGGTGATCGGTTTGGCATATTAAATGTTTCCCAAAGAAACGGCTTCATTATTATCCATAGTGGCAACATGATAAAAATTGAAGATATTGAAGAGCTGGAAAACCGCATTAAACCAATTAAAAAAAGAAGCCAACAAGAATTAAAAGAGGACTATAGAAGACAGCTCATGGAGGGCAAGCTATCCTCTAAAGGTGGCGCGAGGCTTGGCATGCTTCAAATTGCCCTAAACTGCGAGGGAAATTTAGATTACAACTTTCAGGACGTGGACGACACAAAGAAGTTCTTTTTGTTAGAGGTTCGGATAAAGATTAGCTAAATGAAGTCGGCCCTTTCATTAATACTCTGGTTGATTGTATTAGGCGTTAAGTCGCAATCGATAGATGTGTTAAAACAACGGCTTGAGGTCTCTGATGATCAAGAAAGACCGGGGATAGAAAATAACATTGCGGAAGCTTATTTTGTAAATAAAAAGTTCAAAAAAGCGACAGAATATGCGAAACAAGCTATTGTACACGCCAAATCGACAAAAAACAGAAGTGAAGAACTTAGAGGTTTGATAAATGCAGGGAACGCCAGCAAGAAACAAAAAAAGTACAATAGGGCTGTTGGTTTTTTTGAAAACAGCCTGTCTTTGGCAACAGAAGCAAAAAATTCAACGCTGGTTTCCTATGCTTATGAGTCTATGGGCTATTGCTTTAGCAGCCTAAAAAAGTATAATCAAGCCATAGTAAGTTATCAAAAAGCACTGTCTTCATCTGCCAAAAAAGGGACAAAAAAAGCAGCCGTATACGCGCAAATCGCGTATTGTAATTTTGCTATTTCCGAATTAAAAGAGGCAATTGAGTACTATGAAAAAGCAAACGATGTATATGCGCGTTATCCCAGTCCAGGCCCTCAATCATTAATGCTTGTGAACTTGGGAAAGGTTTATGCCCAATATGGTGATTTTAACAAGGCAATCGACCGACTAAACATGGCACGAGCTATAGCAGAAAAAAACGGGTTTGATAATACGGTAAAAAAAGTCAATTCTGTAATTGAGAGTATTGAGCGAAATAAAGCCAACAAAAGTGATCAGCTAACGGATTTTGATCACGACGCAATAGACCAAACCGAAAAATATATCCATAATATTGAGCGAGCCCACGGAAAGTCTCTGAAGGAGATAGAAAACCTGAGTGTCGAAAACCAAATTAAGGAGCTGAAATTATTGAATCAGCAAAATGAGTTGATTCTTAAAGAGCAGCAAGCTGAAGCGCAAAAACAAGATTTGGCAAGGCAAAAATTAAAGAGCGCCAAAACTGAAGCAGAATTAAAACAAGTTGAGGCAGAAAACGCACAAAATGCAGCGGAACTAAAACAAGCGGAAGCGGAGTCAGCAAGGACTTTGGCTTGGCTAGTTGCTGTAGGACTTGCTTCTACACTTATGCTGGCGCTGGTTATCATGTACATAAGGAACAACAAGAATCTGAAACAAAAAAACGATCAAATTGCATCACAAAACAAAGAGCTCGACAAAAAGAATACAAACATAACAGACAGCATAAACTACGCTAGAAAAATCCAAGATGCATTACTGGCAAGCAACCGGGGCTTGAGTCACTCATTTTCAGACCACTTTATTCTAAATCGCCCAAGAGACATTGTTTCGGGAGACTTTTCGTGGTGCGATATTAATGAAAAGGATAGCGTAATCGCACTAGCAGATTGTACTGGGCACGGTGTACCGGGTGCATTAATGTCTGTTCTCGCAATAAGTAGTTTGGAGAAGATTGTGAAGCAGCTAGGAACCAGGAGTCCGACAGAAATTTTAAAGCAACTAAATGATGATTTATACAGTCTTTTCGGAAGTGACGATACGGTGAGCGGTAAAGAACTCAACAAAACCACAGTAAAAGACGGAATGGACATTGTAGTCATAAATGTAAATCATAAAGATAACACTCTTGATTTTGCTGGGTCCAGGAATTCAATGCTGCGAATCAGTAATGGTGAGCTAACAGAATTAAAGGGAAGCAAAACACACTTGGGGCACAACCGAAAACATCAGGAGTTTAATTACCAAAAAATAGCTCTTTCAAAGGGAGACCTAATCTATCTTTATTCCGACGGTTTTTATGATCAAAAAGGAGGCGAGAACGGGAAAAAATATTACCCAAAGCGATTTAGAGAGATGCTTTTGGAAAATGAAACAAAAAGCATGACCGAACAAAACGAGACGTACAAAGGCGTACTGAAAACTTGGCGAAACGGCCGAGAGCAAGTCGACGACATATTAATTTTAGGAATTAGAATATAGATCCATTATGAGAGCACTAAAAATTGAGCAAACAGAGACTTCGCCGGAAGTTATCTTAGAACTAGAGAGCGAAACATATTTGTTAAAAGGAGAAAGCAGGCCAGAAAACGTTTCTGAATTTTATGAGCCCATCATGAAATGGATAGAAGACTGGGGAGCGCTATTGTATTATAGAGTTAAGCAATACGGTAAAAAAGAGAACCATGCTTTGAGGTTTTATTTTGAATACTTTAATTCTTCATCTGCTAAATACATCATGGATTTATTTTTAAAAATAAATGAGATTAATGCGAGCTCAGACATGATTGAAATAAAAATAGAATGGGCCTATGATGCACAGGATGAAGACATAGAGGAGTCAGGGAGAGAATTTGAAGTGCTAACATCAATTCAGTTTGATTTTATACCCATTGAAGAATCGGCATAAAAATATTGTGAGGAAACAAAAAAGCTCCCTAAAAAGGGAGCTTTTGCGCTTCTTCTTGGGCTCGAACCAAGGACCCTCTGATTAACAGTCAGATGCTCTAACCAACTGAGCTAAAGAAGCATTGTGCTTGTTTTGTAAGCATTTACAAAACGGACGGCAATATTAAATTATAATTCTCAATTATACAATTATCTTTGCGCCAAAATTTATTGAAGACGAAACATGAGTTTACTTAGCATTGGAACATTGGCATTCGACGCAATCGAAACGCCATTCGGTAAAACCGATAAAATTGTAGGAGGCGCTTGCACCTACATTGCGCTTGCAGCATCTTATTTTGTAAATGAATCTAGAGTAGTGTCTGTGGTTGGCGGTGACTTTCCAAAAAATAGGCTTTCAGACCTTGAGAAAAGAGGAGTCAACCTAGAAGGTTTGCAGATTAAAGAGAATGAAAAATCATTCTTCTGGTCGGGGAAGTACCATACAGATATGAATACGAGGGACACCCTGGTTACTGAGCTGAATGTTCTGGAATCTTTTGACCCAGTAATACCAGAGTCGTATAAAGACGACACAACATACTTGATGTTGGGGAACCTGGCTCCAGTCGTTCAGCTGCAAGTTCTGGAAAGATTAAGTAATAAGCCTGAACTTGTTGTCCTAGACACCATGAACTTTTGGATGGATATTGCAATGGCTGACCTTAAAAAAGTGCTTAAGCACGTTGATGTACTTACCATCAATGATGAAGAAGCAAGGCAGTTGTCGGGAGAATATTCGCTAGTTAAAGCTGCAGATGTAATTAGAGAAATGGGCCCGACTTATTTGATTATTAAAAAGGGGGAGCATGGGGCTTTATTATTTCACGGCACGGAAGTTTTTTGTGCGCCAGCCTTACCATTAGCTGAGGTATTTGATCCAACCGGAGCTGGAGATACTTTTGCTGGCGGGTTTATCGGACACATTGCAAAAACAAAAGACCATTCTTTCGAAAACATGAAAAGAGCCATTATTTTTGGAAGTGCCCTGGCGTCATTTACCGTTGAAAAATTTGGAACGGAACGATTAGAGAACTTAACAATAGAGGAAATCAATAGCAGGGTTGAAAAGTTTGTAAAGCTTGCTCATTTCAACATGGATCTTGCTGTAATATAAGTTTAGAGTGAACAAAAAAGCTTCAATCATTGAAGCTTTTTTGTTTTAAAAGATTATTCTGCTTGACGCAGCTTTGTGTATACTTTTATATCCACATCCGGCCAAGTTTTATTTTCGTGTTTTTCAGCACAAGCCTCTGAAATAGCAAGGAACCCGTTATTTGCGTTTTCACTCCAGGTGGGAATATCTATAGCCCCAGAAAGTTTTACCACAAAATCGTTGTCGAACGAAAAGGACATAGGCACATCAACAGAGGCAGTTCCCATGGTTACACTAATCACTGCGCTTTCTTCTTTTTCGTTGATGCTTTTTATTTCGCCAGATATTATGGGCGTATTCATTGTTCCAAATAGGATGTTGGCAAGCTTCCAATCTCTTACGCTGTCGTTGGAGTTGATTGATTGGGTATGAATTTCAAAGGTAACACCAGTCATTGAGGTGGCTAAGTCGGAGCTAGGCGTAAAGCCACTGACATTGATGCTATCAAAACCACCACTCACGCCCGCTTTACTTGCTAACTTAAATCCGGTCCACTTGACTTTCGTCGAGCTATGATCATATTCCCAATTCTTATCTTCAGAAGCACTGCTTTGTTCTGTTTTTATAGTGGTGCTAACCACGTCGTTATTTGTTTTATTTGAATCCCCACAAGAGATAATCAAGGCACAGAGACTAATTAGTACGGTATAATTTAACTTTTTCATAATTCTATTCGAAATGTATTAATACTTGATTTTTTTCAACAGGGGCACCTTTGGCAACCTCCACGCTCTTTACAATCGCTTGTCCAGTTGATTTTAGTACATTTTCCATTTTCATAGCCTCTAAAATCATTAAAGGGTCACCGGCATTCACAGCTTTCCCGGGCTCAACAAGAATTTCTAACACGAGGCCAGGCATTGGAGCCTTCAGCAATTTAAGCTGCTTAGAGACATTTCCTCCGATACCTAAAGACTTTAACAGTAAATCAAAACGATCTTCCAGTGTAACAGTATATTTATTCCCGTTAATAAGCAGGGAGACCATTTTTGCATCACGGTTTAATTCCAGAATATGGACGGCATAACGCTTTTTTCCACTCAGAATGTGGTAGCCATCATTGCCATCATTTGAGATGTCTAGTAGATTAATTTTTTCTTCAACACCAGAGAATTCTGTGCTTTTTTTACCGTTTACTGATACTTTATACAATCCGAAAAGTTCTAAATTCAGGTCTAAAATAGTGAATCTGCCGTACATACCAATTGCTGATTTTGACACTTAGATTTTTCCCTGCCAAAATAAATTAGCCATTTCCTTCCTCATTGCAATAGCTAATTTATTTTGGCAGGGAAAAAACACATCGGGGATAGTGCTCCATCAACCTGGCTCAAATTACTAAGCTATCTGGGGATCGTATTCCTAATCGGGCTCTCCTTGTTCTATTTTGTTGCCCCCTCCATATGTGCTTGAATCTTATTTATGTCTACTTAAATAAATGGATACCAAACGGCATTAAGCTAATTTAAATCATTGTAGAATGCACGGCAACAGAATCTACACTTTAGCGTAATTTATGTTTATATGAAAGTAGAATAATTGCTGCCTTCTAAATAAAATGTAAAGTCAATTTTAGAAGAAACTTCTTAAACCGAATAAGAATTTAAAGCCCGACAATGAAAATTCTCAGCTCGTATAGTAAACTTTGAGTGAGAAGTATGACAATAATTTATCTACAAGCTCATGCCAAAACATTCTACGATAGTCTAATTATTGTATCTCTATTACTAAATGCCCTAGGCGACATTTGAACAATGGCTTATAAGGTGTATTGAACAACTCAAGAAAATCACAAAAAGCCTTGAATTCATGAGTAGTTTTTGTAAACGTGAAAAAATCATCGAATATGATGATATCTCCTTCTTGCAGGTAAGGTTGTAAGTAAAACAAGGTTATCAGAGAGGCATTATACAAATCCACATCGATATGAATTACTTTTTTTTCCTCCTTAGATATACGGTTAACATAAAACGGAAGTGTTTCCTGGATGAGGCCAACCTGCCAATTGCTACGTGAATCCTGTATATCTGGAAGATTTCCCTCAGCCGAATAGCTACCCTTTTTCTCACTACCCCAATCTTCAGGCAGACCTGTAAAAGTGTCGAACCCCACGAATTTGGATTGAGGGTTCTTATTTCCCGCAACCCAGATAGCATAGGTCTGGCCCAAGTATACTCCAAATTCCATAAAGTGAATCTTATCCTTAGGATTAACAAAGCTAGATGAAAGATGCTGGTGCATTGATATTCTGTCAGGAAACGACTTGACTTTGAAGTGATTATAAAACCCCTCACTTTTCAATAGGTATCCGAAAGAAATAAATAATTTAGAAAAAAACGTTGTCTTAACTTTTGATAAAATAACAAAGACAAAGTGAAATATTCGTTTAAAAACATTCTTCATAGTAAGATACTCTATTGGGAATTTAATCCAATTGCGGAAAGTAATATATTTTAGCCAAATGGCAAAAGACCTATTTTGCTATAATTTAACAACAATTTCATTCTAACTTTCACTCTTGGAAAAAAAACAGATTAGAATATTAGAAGCCATCTCAGTTTTGATATTAATGCAGTAGAGGCTTATACTAAAAAAGCAGAACAACAGGGGTTAGATTATGCTAATTTTATGAAAGAGGGAAACACATCAGAGGCCGCTATTTCACAATAATCCAAAATACATTCAGAACAAAAGTCATTGTCAATTATTGATCTTGTCAATCAAATTAAAGCTGAAGAAAAAGATCAAAAGGTATTACAATACATCAACTATTGAGTGGGCCCATTAGAAGAAGCGAACACACTAGCGCTACCTAGCATTTAAAACGTAACCCGATGAAATTGCACTCTATTTCTCGCCACAACAGCCTTACGCTGCTTCATTTTTAATTGACTTAACACTTCTCTTGTTGTGTTTCTTTTTGGTAAAAGAATCAACCAAGTTTTATTGAAAATTCATAGTATTAAGCCTTTAAAAGGGGTTCAAAATTCTTGAATGTCTGGGTGAATCTTTTCAGTTGGACGTGATCTATATACCGCAGGTCCTTATTAAAGAGTCCTGAAGGCGGATTTTCAATTCATTACCGTAAATTCAGCGGATGAACTTTCGCGAATACACACGGCCATCGAAATACACCCGAATTAAGTATGTGCCTGATGCAGTAATATCTATATTTTGTATTGAATGATCAATTGTTCCTGAGTAATGAAGGCTTCCCTGTATCGAATAAATCTCAAAGTTCCCGTTCATGAAGTCATCTCCAAAATCAATCTGATCTTCCATGATTATAACATTTTCTAACGGCGAGACAACATTCACAGACAAAGCTCCTGGCGTAATGATAAACTCGTAAATGATCCATTGCTTGAAAGCAGGTTCGTTCGGATTGTAAATACAAAATTTAGCGGAACCAATTCCTGCGACCAGATTTAACGTGTTGCCAATGATTAATTTTTGAGGATATAAAGGTGGAGCATAAAGTGTAAAATTTGCACTGTCATTGTGCATTATGGAAGGGTAATAGTTGTTTTGATCATCAAAGGAAATGATCCAGCCGGGCATTATTCCGGAAAGATCAGCCTTCCACCTTAATAAAGTATCAGAGTCTGTGTCATTAAAGATTTCTAGGTACCAATGCGCAGGAGATTGATCTGTACTTTTCACCAAAGTCGTTAATGTATCGTTAAAGTGAAAAGCTTGAGCCCGAATATTCTTAGAAATTATTGTTGAAAGAATAACAATTGACAAAATTAAAAGCCTCATGATGTAAAAATAATCAATTTATGAAAGTAGCTACTTGTATTATTTGCAAATCCTTCGCCAACATTCTAGTTCCCTTTTTTCCAGAGGTGAGCGGTTTGTCACTCATTAAAAGTGTACTGACCCAAAGAACTTAGACCTATAAGTTTGGTTAAGAAATCATGAAAACCAGACACATGATAAAGCTGGAATATTTTATGGGCACACGAAAGAGAGGATCGAAAGAAGCTTATTTTCTTCCAAAATCCGCAGGGATTTCACCCCAAACTTTGGTTTCCCATTTCAATATAGGGTTTTGAAAAGTGTTATTATGAAGCCATTTTTCGGCTCTTGTGATGAGGTTTTTCACTTCAGGGCTTGGGCTTTGTTTTGTGCGGCATCGCTTTGCTTTAATCCACCCCATTGCAATTCTAGAATCAGAATAGATGGGCATGGTATGAAATTTTTTGTCTTTGTCTTTTTGAAAATAAGCTAACGCGTGAACAAGCGCCAAAAATTCTCCAATATTATTTGTGCCTTTATTAAATGGGCCCATCTTAAACAGCACGTGCTCTTTATTGAAGGTCCAAACGCCCTGATACTCCATAACCCCCTTGCCATTGCAAGCTGCGTCAACAGCCAAGCTCATTTCAAGAGGGCTGCCAATTCTTTCCAATTCAGCACGAGACAAATCACGTGTTTTTTTATAGCTGCCCGGATATTTTTCTGGACCTTCTAAAAATGCTTTTTCTGCTAGCTGCTTGCTTCCAAAGGTTTTGTATTTTGGATTTTTAAAATCCGTCATTTGGCTTTTCGCTTCTCCCCAGTCTTGATATACGCCCGGGGCGTATCCTGCCCAAACGACATAGTAATAGGGCTTTTTTTTGCTGGAGGCTTCAATAGCGTTCGGGTTGTTCAAAGCAAATTCAGCTTCAGCACGAGACTTAAAGGACTTAAATTTAGCATCTTTAAAACCACTAATTTGACGCTGAGCCTCTGTCCATGTCGTATAAATTCCAGGCCGACGACCCGACCAAACCACATAAAATTTTTGATCAGCCATGTACAATAACCTCCTTACTTCCTTCAAGCACGTGTAGCATGTGATGTAAATTTTCTGTAAAAAGCTTTACAGCAATCGCTAATAAGATAATTCCAAAAACCTTTTTAATAATCGCAATTCCACCACGCCCCAAAAGACGTTCTATTTTTTTGGTTAGAACAAGAACAAGAACAACCACTAACATGTTAATTACAATAGCAACAAGAATATCTTGAATGGCATATTCAGCCCTCAAAGAAACAAGTGACGTCATTGATCCGGCACCTGCAATAATCGGAAAAGCTAGAGGGACCACAGAGGCTACTTTTGGAGACTCTTCGCCCCCATCATCTTTGAATAGCGAGATTCCAAGAATCATCTCCAAAGACATAAAGAACAAAACAAAAGATCCGGCAACAGCGAACGACTGTGTGTCGAGGCCAATTACCTGTAGAATGGATTCGCCAAGAAACAAGAAAAGAACCAGAATAAATAGAGCAACAAATGTAGTTCGAAGCGGAAAGATTTGGCCGCCCGCTTTTTCTTTTATGTTGATGATTATCGGAATGGAGCCGACAATATCGATTACGGCAAACAACACCATAGTTGCAACGCCAATATGCTGTAGGTTAAAACCAATTCCAGCTATATCTAAAGTCATGATTTTGAATTTGTTTTAGAAATAAGAGCTTCAATCGTACTTGGAAAATGTAGCCCTTCCAGGGCCTTAATTTTATTTTGTAAATGCTCAGGACTGTCATTTGCTTGAATGTCGCAGGTAAACTGCGCAATGATAGCTCCGTCGTCATATTTTTCATTAACATAGTGAACAGTAATTCCAGAAAGGGCTTCTTGTTCTTCTATTACAGCCTCGTGAACCCGCATACCGTACATTCCTTTCCCCCCAAACTTAGGCAAAAGTGCGGGATGCAGATTAATTACTTTTTGATTAAAATCACCCAATATTCTTTCCGGAAACTTCAGTAAAAACCCCGCCAAAACAATTAAGTCTGCATTTACTTCGGTTAAAAATTTGTCTACAACAACGCCTTCTTCGAGGTCTGTTTTTGTGAAAACAAGGCGCGTAATATTATTTTGAAGCGCTAGAGCCACAACACCTGAGCTTGGGTTGTTTGTGCAAATTCCAGCAACAACAATTCTGTCGTTATTTTTAAAATAGGACACAATATTCTTTGCGTTAGAGCCCCCGCCCGAAGCGAAAATAACGATGTTACTAATCTTGTTCATCAGGTGTAAAATTAATCCAATTGTCAAATGGGACAACAAAAAGTCGGATTTAATGCCAAGTATAATTCAAGAGGTTCCTATCTTGGTAATAATGAGAAATAGCAACGATAATAATTTTATTCCATACAAGCATCAGGATCGAAATGAGGAAGAAATGCTAAATAGGAGTGCGGAATTTTATGAGTTTATGAATGCAAGAAGATCTATTCGTCATTTTTCGGATAAAGCTGTGCCAAAAGAGGTAATTGACAACATTTTAATGGCCGCATCTTCAGCACCATCAGGCGCAAACAAACAACCTTGGACGTTTTGCGTTGTTTCAAGTAAGCAAATTAAAAAAGAAGTACGGATGCTTGCTGAAGTTGAGGAAAAAGAAAGCTATTCGAACCGGATGAGTGAGGAATGGTTGGAAGACCTTATTCCGCTGGGTACAGATTGGCATAAAGATTTTATTGAAACAGTTCCTTGGGTTATTGTAGTCATGAAGAGAGTATACGAGCGAGGAGAAGAAAATGCCAAACAAAAAAATTATTATGTCAATGAATCTGTGGGTATTGCTTGTGGAATTTTAATTGCGGCAATTCATAATGCGGGACTTTGCACCCTAACGCACACACCAAGCCCAATGGACTTTTTAACGAAAGCATTAGGTAGGCCTGAAAATGAAAGAGCATTTCTTTTACTGCCCATTGGATATCCATCAAAAGGCGCCAAGGTTCCAAACATTCATAGAAAGGGATTAACAGACGTGGCCGTTTATTATGAATAAATTTTGTTTTGTTTTGATTAAGTAGTTTATTTGTGGGCTGAATTAACCAACTAAAAAAAAGATTATGTCTGATGTAAATTCAAGAGTAGTAGCAATTATCGTTGACAAGCTCGGAGTAGATGAGACGGAAGTAACTCCAGAAGCAAGCTTCACGAACGACTTAGGAGCAGATTCTCTGGATACTGTAGAGTTAATTATGGAATTCGAAAAAGAGTTCAATATTGCTATTCCAGATGATCAAGCAGAGAAAATAGCAACAGTAGGTAATGCTGTAAAATATATCGAAGACAACGCGAGCTAATTCGCAACAAAAGCTAAAGATAAATGGAGTTAAAGAGAGTTGTTATAACAGGTCTCGGTGCGCTAACACCAATAGGGAATTCAATAGAAGAATATTGGAGTTCTCTCATTAATGGCGTTAGTGGTGCGGCTCCAATTACGCATTTTGATGCTTCAAAGTTTAAAACTCAGTTTGCGTGCGAGTTAAAGAATTTCGATGTTTTAGAGCACTTAGATAGAAAAGAAGCTCGAAAACTAGATCAGTTCAGTCAATATGCTATGGTCGCGGCTGCAGAGGCAATGAGCGATTCAGGACTAGATCTTGAAAAGCTTGATTTAGACAAAGCTGGCGTTATCTGGGGTTCGGGCATAGGAGGTCTTAAGACTTTTCAAGATGAATGTTTTTCCTATAACTCTGGAGATGGCACTCCTCGATTTAACCCATTTTTTATCCCAAAGATGATAGTAGATATTGTCGCTGGACACATTTCTATTAAATACGGTTTGCGAGGGCCTAATTTCGTTACAGTTTCAGCGTGTGCTTCTGCTTCCAATGCGATGATAGATGCATTTACTTACATTCGACTAGGTAAGGCGAACGTTATTGTTTCTGGAGGGTCTGAGGCCGGGGTGAATGAAGCTGGAATGGGCGGTTTTAATGCGTTGAAAGCGCTTTCAACGAACAATGAAAACCCAAAATCAGCATCCAGGCCCTTTGATAAGAATCGCGATGGTTTTGTTTTGGGTGAGGGAGCAGGCGCTATCATTTTGGAGGAATATGAACACGCGAAAGCAAGAGGCGCTAAAATATACGCAGAAGTATTAGGAAGTGGTTTGACTGCAGACGCGCATCACATTACAGCGCCGCATCCAGAAGGAATTGGCGCAGCGAATGTAATGCGATTTGCACTGGAAGAAGCGGGCTTATCGACTGCTGAAATTGATTACATCAACGTGCACGGAACATCAACCCCACTTGGTGATATCGCGGAGACAATAGCAATTAAAACCGTATTTGGTGAAGACGCCTATAACCTCAATATCGGGTCGACAAAATCCATGACGGGTCACCTTCTAGGTGCCGCAGGAGCAATTGAAGCAATTGCATGTATAAAAGCGGTAGAAACAGACATTGTTCCGCCAACAATTAATTTTGAGACGGAAGATCCTGAAATAGACTACAAATTAAATTTTACTTTTCATAAGGCTCAAAAGAGAGAGGTTAGAGCTGCACTTAGTAACACGTTTGGATTCGGCGGTCACAACACTTCAATCATATTTTCAAAATTGCGCTAATTCTTGGGGCTTTTTAGAAAAAATCCAAAAGACCCAATTTCATCCTTTATCTTCGAAAACTTTGGGGTATACCCTAAAAATTTAACATTATACTCTACCGCGCTTACGCACAAATCCTACAGTCAAAATTTGCCAAACAATGAACGACTGGAGTATTTGGGAGACTCTGTAATTAGCACCATAGTTTCCCAATATCTTTATGAAAAATTTCCGAACGAGGATGAGGGATTTTTGACAAAACTCCGGTCTAGAATAGTCAGTCGTGAGAACCTGAATGAAATTGGCATCAACATGAATGTGCTTCGCCATGTACAATACTTTAAAGGGAACAATCATTACAAGTCGCTGGAAGGCAATGTTTTTGAAGCCTTAATAGGAGCGCTTTTTATAGACTTAGGCTTTGTCAAGACAAAAGAAATTATGTATGCTCGAGTCTTAATAAATATTGACCATTTACAATCTAAAGATACGGACTTCAAAAGTCGTGTCCTTGTTTGGTCTCAAAAAAACAAAAAAAAACTGGAGTACAAGCTTTCCGAAATAGAGGGTGCGGAAAAAAAATACCTGGCGAAACTGTTTATTGATGGAAAATTGATTTCAGAATCTGTAGGCAACTCAAAAAAACAAGCAGAAAAAGGAGCTGCAAAATCTGCAGCAAACCGTTTATTGTGAAAATTTAGTTACCAAAAAATATTTTTTTCATTCTCAATTAGGACGTGATCGGCCCGGCCAATTCACTTAAGAGTCTTGAAATGAGGCGATTATGCTTGTTACTTGCTTCGGCCTTGGACGCTTCCTTTTTAATAAGTAAAAATATTTTGCCAACTAAATGAACCAAACCCCAAACACTTTGTTTAATGATTGTAATTAAACTTTAAACAAAATGAAAAAAATACTTTACCTTATTATTGGAGCAACAGCATTTAACACTGTACAAGCTCAAACTTCAGTCTTTGATGTTATTCAAACCAGCCCAGACCATACGGTTTTAGAAGCGGCATTAGTTCAGGAGGGCCTTGATGTTGCATTGAGTGATTTAACCACTGATTATACCGTGTTTGCTCCAGATGATGCGGCCTTTACGCAATTCTTGACAGACTACGGCATCACCGCGTCCGACCTGTTGGCTGATCCAAAATTAACCAACACTTTGTTACATCACGTTGTAAGTGGTGTTGTTCTTTCCACAAGTCTGATGAATGGGGAGGTCACTACCTTAAGTAAGTTAGACGTTACTGTAGATGTTACTTCGGGGGCTAAAATAGATAGTGCAACTGTTACGACAGCTGACCTTCCTGCAGACAATGGCACCGTTCACGTAGTAGATTACGTTTTACTTCCTACATATGACAACGTTACTGAAGTTGTAGCAACAAGTGCAGATCACACGATTCTACTAACAGCGTTGCAAACAGCAGGGTTAGTCTCTACCTTAGAGGACATGAGTGCAGACTTTACTGTTTTTGCACCAACCGACGCAGCTTTTGGCCAGTTTCTAAGCGACGCAGGAATCAGCGCCGCCGACTTACTTGCCAATCCTGATCTCGCAAAAATTTTGTTACACCATGTGGTTGCAGGCACCGTACTTTCTACGGGTCTTTCTAACGGAGAAGTGACTACAGTCTCTGGGCTTGACGTTACTGTTGATATTTCTGCGGGTGCGAAAATCGATAGCTCAAATGTAGTAGTTGCCGATATTTTAGCAGATAACGGTGTCGTTCATGTATTGGATTATGTATTGTTACCAACTTATGATGATGTAACGGAGATTGTGGCTACAAGCCCTGACCATACAATACTGCTCACGGCACTTCAAACAGCTGGATTAGTTGCAACATTGCAGGATTTATCATCCGATTTTACAGTCTTTGCGCCAACAGATGCCGCTTTTGTCGCATTTCTAGCTGCAAATTCTTTAACCGCCGCGGATTTATTAGCGTCACCAGATCTTAGCAGTATTTTGTTGCATCACGTTGTGTCGGGCACTGTTTTGTCAACCGGACTTTCTAGCGGACCAGTAACCACAATAAACGGGACAGATGTTGTTGTTGATCTAACTTCAGGAGTAATGATTGATAATGCGAACGTAACTGCAGCAGACATTGTAGCGGACAACGGTGTAGTTCATGTAATCGATGGAGTTTTGGTTTTGCCTTCTACCGGAATCATTGAAAATAATTTAAGCTACTCAGTGTATCCTAATCCTTCTGCTGGAAACACAGTAACTATTAAAGGAAATGAAAAATCAACAGAAGGTGCATTCATTTCATTAGTAGATGGTGCTGGTAAGCTTGTTGCTAATCAATTTGTAACGACTAATCAATTGCATTTTGGTTACGAGTTTGATATTTCTTCATGTGCCTCCGGAATGTACAACCTCATCATTCGATTCGAGAATCAAATTTCGAGTCAGAGATTGGTCATTCGTTAGACACCTGCAAATTTTTAACTAGTGAATTGAGTAAACGATTAAGTAATCAAATTCAAAAGGCACCCGTAAAAGGGTGCCTTTTGAGTTATTTGTAAACCCTGATCAAGTCACAATACATTTAAGAAAGCCAAACAAAAAATGAGTTGAGCCAATGCAGATGGGTATTGACAATTGAACACCAGAGGCCTCCTTTGTCTTCTCTAGCACCAACAATTACCCCTTCTACCTCAACTCCAAAACCGTTCACAAAACCAACCGAAGTACTTTTAATGACGATTGTCTTATCTTAACACCAAAATTAACAGGATTTAGAACGGAAGAAATATATTTGATCAAAATTGTCCATCACAGCGGATTAACAAGACATGAAATACACACTACTGGAAGAATACGATTATGACTTTACGCTTATTGGCATCAGCTGTCATGCTAAAGATTATCGCATTTGTTGGTCTATCAACCAACGATTCGGGTATGATTTTGAAAAACAGGAACACGATTTGGAAATGCTCAATGACAATAAAGCAGAAACAAGCGTTCATTCACTTTATGCCTATTATGACGATGATAATCACAATGAGTTCTTTTTAATTTCTAACCGAAATAGTAATGGCTATTTAATCCCTGAGCAACGCCATGCGGACTATATGCTAATGGTAAAGGGTGCAGTATCGGTAGATGCAAAGCTGCTTTCTAATGAGCTAAAAGAGATCGACACCGTTCTAACTGCTTTTCAGATTAATGTGATGGACCTGAAATCGAGAAAGAACCTTATATTTTAATGAATGAATAGAAAGACTAAAATTGTTGCCACAATTGGGCCGGCAACGAGCAGTAAAGAGCAGCTGAAACAGCTTATTCTACGAGGAGTAAATGTTTGCCGGTTGAACTTTTCACATGGCAAACATGAAGACCACAAAAAGGTGGTAGAGCTTGTGCGAGAATTGGACGAAGAACTAGAAACCCACACTGCATTAATGGCGGACCTTCAAGGACCAAAATTGAGGGTTGGAATGATGAAAGAAAATAGTGAGCTTAAAGAAGGCGAAACGTTTAAGCTGGTTAACCGGGAAATTCTGGGGACAAATAAAGAAGCTTACATGAATTATGGTCAGTTGCCAACAGATGTTAAACCCGGAGAGCAGATATTATTAGACGACGGTAAGTTGCGACTAGAAGTTGTCAAGAGTAATGAGGTTGACGAAGTAGAAACTAAAGTTCTAGTCGGAGGCGTTTTAAGCTCCAATAAGGGCGTTAACTTGCCTAACACCTTAATTTCATTGCCAAGCCTAACTGAAAAAGACGAAGCAGACTTAGATTCGGCATTAGAATTAGGGGTGGACTGGATAGGGCTCTCTTTTGTTAGAAGTGCAAGAGATATTATTGAATTAAAGAGCATCATAAAAAAGGAGCACTCCTTAGCAAGAGT
>JABJPZ010000229.1 GCA_018663635.1 Crocinitomicaceae bacterium | reverse complement strand
ACTCCAATCAACCCAGAAAATTAATCCGCATCCTTGACTTATTAGGCAGAGAAACTAATTTTAAACCCAACACACCACTCATTTATCAGTACGATGATGGAAGTGTGGAGAAGGTGATTAGGGAGTATTAATTGCAATAATTCGAAGAAACCTTCTGCTTCGGTACTTCCGTATTGCTGTTCGGTAAACAGAGAAAACATTCCATTAGTCGAAAATTTCAGTAAAAAAGCGGTATTAACAGCAACTAACTTTGGCTTGTGCGTATAATAATTCCAGCCTAAAATGATCTTCTTATTACTGCAAAGAATAACAAATGAAGCTTGCGGCTTTTTTGATAGCAGTATTGGGCATATTAAATATGTCAGCTCAAACCTTTGAGGCATTTCAGCGCGAGCTAATCAATCACAATCAAGCTGAACCCGCTTTAGAAGTTGATTTTTGTAAATGGCACATTACCGCCAGTCATGTTATCTGGGAGGCAGGAGACGGGCACAGTGTTGATATTCACCAAGTAACCGATTACCTGGATACCAAACAGGTTTACAAAATGAACACCTATGGACAGGAGTATCTGTTGGAAATAAATAAGGACATAAAGTCGGACAGGTATTTTCTTAAATATACGCCCAAACAAGATACTTCCTGGCAGGCCATTTATCATTGTGTAAAGCGTCCCTAGTTTGTCAAATCGGTATTTAACTCTATTTCCCTATTTGTTTGTATCTGCAGACAACTCTTAATTCATTCAATTTTTAACGTTTTAATTAATCCATTTCCTTAGAACAATAAGGAACGATTATTGTTATCACAGTATTGCACCCCGCAAGAAGTAAACTTTAACTATATTTACACCTTCTAAAAAATGAGTGAATTGAAAGACATAGTGGCGATGGGAGAAGATCATGTTGGTTCTTCCGCAGAAACTCCCTTAAGAGAAAACGCATTTGAATTATCTGACAATGAAAAAATAGAGCGAATTGAAAAGCATTTTAAAGAAATTATGGTTACGCTTGGGTTAGACCTAAACGACGACAGTCTGTCAGGAACACCAAGAAGAGTAGCAAAAATGTATGTGGAAGAAATATTTGCTGGTTTAAACCCAAAGAATAGTCCATCTATTTCGCTTTTTAAAAATGCGTACAAGTACGATGAAATGTTGATTGAAAAGGACATCGAAGTGTATTCTACTTGTGAGCATCATTTTGCACCCATAATTGGTAAGGCGCATGTGGCTTATTATGCCAAAGATAATGTGATCGGCTTGTCTAAAATCAACAGAATTGTTAGACATTTTGCCAAAAGGCCAAGTGTTCAAGAACGCCTTACGGTGCAAATCGTTGAAGAACTGAAACAAGTGTTGGGCACACCAGATGTGGCTTGCATTGTAGAGGCAAAACACCTGTGTGTTAATTCAAGAGGAGTGGGAGACACCCATAGCTCAACAATAACGAGTCAATTCAGTGGAAAATTTAATGACCATGCGGTGAAAATGGAATTGTTGGAGCAAATTGGCCTAGATTCTAAAATCGACATTTAATACGATGACGAAATTCGAAGACAATAACGTTTTCATTTACAACACTCTAAAAGCAAAAAAGGAAGAATTTCACCCTGTCAATAGCCCGAATGTGGGGCTGTATGTTTGTGGTCCTACAGTTTACAGCAATGTTCATCTCGGAAATTGCAGAACATTTCTGACCTTCGATATGGTGTACAGGTACTTGAGCCATTTGGGATATAAGGTTCGTTATGTTAGAAACATTACCGATGCGGGGCATCTAGAAAACGATGCAGATGAAGGAGAGGATAAAATTGCGAAGAAAGCGCGTATTGAGCAGCTTGAACCGATGGAGATTGTGCAAAGATATACAGTCGATTTCCATAACGTAATGAAAAAATTTAATGCCTGTGTACCGTCTATCGAGCCGACAGCTACCGGTCACATTCTCGAGCAAATAGAGATGATTCAGACGATTCTGGATAAAGGTTTGGCTTATGAAGTAAATGGGTCTGTGTATTTTGATGTAAAAAAATATGCAGAGACTAATGATTATGGCGAATTGTCTGGTCGGAAAATAGAAGAGCTAAGAGAAGGCTCTCGAGAACTGGATGGTCAGTCAGAGAAGAGAGATGCAATCGACTTTGCTCTTTGGAAAAAAGCATCAGAAAATCACATCATGAGGTGGTCATCACCTTGGAGTGTTGGGTTTCCTGGATGGCATTTAGAATGTTCGGTAATGAGCTCGAAATATTTGGGAAGCCAGTTTGATATTCATGGAGGAGGTATGGATCTAAAATTTCCACATCACGAATGTGAAATAGCACAAGGTCAAGCTTCACATGGTGTTAAACCAGTCAATTATTGGATGCATGGAAACATGCTCACATTAAACGGCAAACGAATGAGCAAATCTACCGGAAACACATTGCTTCCTCACGAGCTTTTTTCAGGTGAGAATGAGCTCCTTGATAAGGCCTATTCCCCCATGGTTGTTCGGTTTTTCATGATGCAGGCGCACTACAGAAGCACATTAGATTTTTCAAGTGAGGCATTGTCTGCCTCCGAGAAAGGATTCCAGAAATTAATGACAGCTTTGAAAACATTGGGACAACTGAAATATAAAAAAACGGAAGTAGATCCCACTTTGAACCAAGAAATAGAAGCACTTTGTGCCCAATGTTATCAATTTATGGGTGATGATTTTAATACACCCAGAACCATTGCAACCCTTTTTGATTTAGTTGGCAAGATTAATGCTTTCGAAAAAGAAGGAGAAATCTCAAAAATAGCTGAAGAGACCAACGACTTATTAAACAGCACGTTTTCTGGTATGGTCGTGGATGTTCTAGGGTTAAATGTAGAAGAAACTGGAAATGAAGGTCTTTTAGACGAAACATTACAAATGCTTGTAAATATTAGACAAGAGGCAAAGCAGCATAAAAACTTTGCGCTTTCAGATAAAATACGAGATGAATTAAGTGCCGCAGGTGTACAATTAAAAGACAGCCGAGACGGTACAACTGAATATATAATAAATTAAAAGGATGAAGAAAACAACAAAATATCTGTTGCTATGTAGCCTGGTAATTATGGGCAGTAGCAGCTTTGCACAAGAAGAAGCTCCAATTACAAATAAGAAGGGGAGCGAATATCAATTTGAAATTATTGCGGATAACGATGCTACAGGTGTTCAAAACCAAAACAGAACCGGTACATGCTGGAGTTTCTCATCACTGTCGTTTTTTGAATCGGAATTACTTCGAATGAAAAAAGGCAAGCACAACTTATCTGAAATGTTTATCGTTCGGAACGCGTACATTGGCAAAGCAGAAAATTATTTAAGAATGTATGGAACATTTAATTTTGGTCAAGGTGGCGCATTTCATGATATTCCATGGGTAATTGAGCGTTATGGAATTGTTCCAGAAGAAGTATACAAAGGATTAGAATACGGATCTGAAACACATAGTCACGAAGAGATGGAACAAATGATGAAAGCGATGGTTGGTGTTCTTGCTAAGAAGCCTCAGGGTGGAAAGCTTTCAGGAAACTGGAAGAAAGCAATTTCTGGAGTAGTTGATGCTTACTTAGGAGATTTACCCGACGAAAACATGGAAGAGTTTAAGTTCTCCTATGAGGGTAAAGAATACACTCCAATGAGTTTTTCTCAGTCGCTGGGCTGGAGCATGGATGATTACGTGTCTTTAACGTCTTATACGCATCATCCTTTTTACTCTCAATTTGCATTAGAGGTGCAAGATAATTGGGCCATGCGAACCGGTTACAACCTGCCAATAGATGAATTAATGCAGGTAATGGAAGAATCTGTGGAAAATGGATATACGTTCGCCTGGGGTGCAGACGTTTCCGAAAAAGGATTTTCCTTTAGAGATGCCTTAGCTATTTTGCCGGAAGATGAGTCAACAATTAAAGCAAAAGGAAAAGACGACAAATATTTTAACTCTGCCGGTGCAGAGAAGGTGTCTAATGCTTTTTTAACACCTGGCACAGAGCGAACGGTTTCGCAAAAGGAAAGACAAGAAGCATTTGATTCACAAGAAACAACAGATGATCACGGCATGCACATTACAGGTACCATGAAAGATCAAAATGGAACGAAGTATTTTATTGTTAAGAATTCTTGGGGTACAAAGCACAACGAATGTGATGGTTACTTTTATGCTTCATTCCCTTATGCGAGGTACAAAACAATGAATATTTTAATTCACAAGGATGGAATTCCAAAAGACATCAAAAAGAAATTAGGAATTAAGTAAGAAATCAACATTTAAATAACCCTGTTCGACCGCTGTGTTGAACGGGGTTTTTTTATGCTTAAAATCAAATATTTCTTGCTAACTTTCCGAACCCTTATGAGGAAGTTTTTAAATAAAATTTTCATTTTGCCGGTAAGAGTTTACCAATGGATTATTTCACCACTTTTTCCTGGTTCTTGTCGGCACGAGCCAACTTGTTCAAATTATGCAGTTGATGCGATTGAAGAGTGGGGCCCATTAAAAGGAATGTATCTTGGAATCAGGAGGTTGAGTAAATGCCATCCTTGGGGAACATGGGGTTCAGATCCGGTTCCAAAAAAGAACGCTAAAAAGCCAAATAAGGAAAACGTAAATCAAGAATGTTCAAATCAACTTATAAAAGCTGGATGATATGCTGAAAATCGACATGCATACACATTTAATGCCTGAGCAAATGCCACGATGGTCCGAGAAATTTGGCTACGGTGGTTTTATTCATTTAGACCACCACCGAAAAGGGTGGGCACGAATGATGCAGGACAGCAAATTTTTTAGAGAAATAAATGAGAATTGCTGGGATCCGAAAGTAAGGATAAATGAATACCTGGAATTTGACACGCAGGTACAGGTAATATGCACAATTCCTGTACTTTTTTCATATTGGGCGAAGCCAAAAGATGGTCTTCAAATATCAGAATTCCTGAATGATCATATTGCAGAAATTGTCCACAAGTATCCGAAGCAATATGTTGGGTTGGGCACAGTGCCGATGCAAGATGCAGAATTGGCAATAAAAGAATTACATCGTATCAAAGAAATGGGTTTGGTTGGTATCCAAATCGGATCCAACATCAATAATAAAAACTTAAACGAAGACGAGTTTTTTCCAATTTTTGAAGCGTGTTCTAAATTAGGTTTGGCCGTGATGGTTCATCCTTGGAACATGATGGGTAAAAAACACATGGAGCAGTACTGGTTGCCCTGGCTTGTCGGTATGCCTGCAGAAACATCCCGAGCAATGTGTTCTATGATTTTTGGAGGAGTTTTAGAAAAGCTTCCGGGATTAAGATTAAACTTTGTTCATTCGGGAGGCTCCTTTTTACCAACCATAGGAAGAGTGGAACATGGGTTTAATTGCAGACCGGATTTAGTAGCAGTTGATAACCCGATTAATCCAAGAGAATATTTAGGTAAATTTTGGGTGGATTGTATTACGCATGATCCGCTGATGCTGGAGTACATTTTAAAAGTGCAAGGTTCAAAAAGGATTACGCTAGGTAGTGATTACCCTTTTCCGCTGGGTGATCTCGAAATCGGGAAGTTCATTACGGAAATGAATTTAGACGAATCTGTCGTTGAAGACATTTTCTGCAATTCAACCTTGGAGTGGCTCAATTTAACTAAGGAACAATTCTTGTAAACCATTGTTAAAAATTAAATATGTTTAAATTTGTTATAACACTCGTTTTAATTGCAGTTGTGAGCAGTATAAGTGCTCAAAGACCACCAGAAAATCCACCAACAATGAAGGGGCCAAACCCAGCTTACCTGGGGTACTGGCAACAACGAATTCAATATAATATGGATATCGTTGTAGATCACAAACAGCACCAGTTTTCGGGCAAGCAAATGATTCGTTATACCAACAACTCACCAGATGAGCTGCATCAAGTATTTTTTCATTTGTATTACAATGCTTTTCAACCAAACTCAATGATGGATACCCGTTCTCGTACCATTTCAGATCCTGATGGTAGAGTAACAGACAGAATTTTACACCTGGAACAGGAAGATGTAGGTTATCATAAAATTTCTTCATTGAAGTTTCAAGGTGAGCCCGTTGAATTTATTATTGAAGGCACCATTATGGAGGTGTCTTTACCTACAGGTATTAAACCAAATACAACGGTCGAGTTTGAGATGGAATTTTCATCACAAATCCCTTTACAGATCAGACGAACCGGAAAGATGAATAAAGAGGGAATTGATTATTCCATGACGCAATGGTACCCTAAAATGGCAGAATATGACAAGGAAGGGTGGCACGCAAACCCTTATGTTGGAAGAGAGTTCCATGGTGTATGGGGAGATTTTGATGTTACTATTCACATGGATAAGAGTTTTGTAATTGGAGGAACAGGAGTTTTACAAAACCCTGATGAAATAGGCCATGGTTATGTTCCTGAAGGAACTGATTTGAAGAGGCCCGATGGAGAAGTTTTACATTGGCATTTTAAAGGAGAAAACGTACATGATTTTGCCTGGGCAGCAGATCCTGATTACCAGCATGACATTGTTCAGATGGAAAATGGCACCAGAATTCATTTTTTATATCAACCGGATAGCTCAGCGCAAAACTGGACCAATTTGCAGCCATATGCTGTAAAGAGTTTTGAATACGTTAACGAGAATTTTGGAGTATATCCCTATCCGCAATATTCAATCATTCAAGGAGGAGACGGAGGTATGGAATACCCAATGTGCACACTAATAACGTCCCACGGCTCATTCGCAGGTTTAGTCAGTGTCACCGTGCATGAGAGTATTCACAGCTGGTATCAAGGAATGCTGGCAACGAATGAATCTAAGTATCCTTGGATGGATGAAGGATTTACTACTTATGCGCAAGCAATGACATTGGATCATTTGTACGAGAGAAATGCAGTCAATCCATTAGCAAACTCTTATATGGGGTACGCGATGTTAGCCAGATCGGTTGATCAAGAGCCGCTTACAACACATGCGGATCATTACAAAAAGAACAGAACTTACGGCATATCAGTTTATTCAAAAGGAGCTGTATTTCTGCATCAGCTGAGCTATATTGTTGGAAAGGAAGCATTTCAGCGGGGAATGTTGGATTATTATAAAACCTGGCGGTTTAAACATCCTACACCAGACGATTTTAAAAGAATAATGGAAAAAGCCGCTGGCTTGGAGCTGGATTGGTATATGGAGCAGTTTGTTGGTACGGTCAATACAGTCGATTATGCCATCGACAGTGTTCAGAAAAACAGTAAGACAACAAAAATTACATTAAAGAAATTGGGCGATATGCCCATGCCTTTAGATATTAAAATAACCTTATCTGATGGAACTGAGGAATGGCATTATATTCCGATAAGAATAATGAGAGGTGAAAAAGGACCAGATTTAGCGAAGTTCAATAAGACACATAAGGATTGGGGCTGGACTTATCCAAAATATGAGCTGGATATTAATGTTCCATTCAAAAAAATTGTAAAAATTGAAATAGATCCTACTAGAAGGATGGCAGACATTTATCCTGCGAACAACGTTTATCCTGCCCGAAAAAAGAAACCATAATCATGAGCATACTTGCAATAGAATGGAATGTAGAACCGGCCATGTTTTCAATAGGTACTTTTGAAATCAGGTGGTATGGTCTGCTGTTTGCTATATCATTTTTTGTTGGTTACCAGATTGTGCAATCCATGTTCAAGCGTGAGGGCGAGGATTTAAAAAGGCTGGACAAACTATTGATGTACGTTTTAATTGCAACTGTGGTTGGTGCGCGTTTGGGTCATGTGTTTTTTTATGATTGGCCATCTTACAGAGATGATTTATGGAGCATATTAAATATTAGAGAAGGTGGATTAGCGAGCCATGGTGCAGCAATTACCATTATTATTTCACTCTTCATTTTTTCGAAGAGAATTTTAAAAGAAAAGCCTGTACTGTGGATTTTTGATCGTGTGGCTCCTGCCATTGCTATTGCGGCGTTTTTTATTCGAATTGGGAACCTGTTCAATCATGAAATTATGGGAATAACTACAAATGTTCCATGGGCTTTTAGCTTCTCTCAGTATTGGAATAACAGCATTCATGGTTTTGACGCAAGCCCTCGCCACCCCGCTCAACTTTATGAAGCACTCTGTTATTTGCTCATTTTTGGTTTGTTGATTTGGATTTTTTACAAGAAAAAGGGCTATACTCGAATGGGATTGATTACCGGACTCTTCTTCACGCTTTTGTTTACGGCAAGATTTTTTATCGAATTCATCAAAGAACACCAGGCCGAAAATATTGCAGATGATTCTGTATTAAACATGGGGCAGTACTTGTCGATTCCATGCATCGTACTTGGTCTCTTCTTTGTATTTAGATCAAGAAAACACATTGTCCCTGACCTTGCTGAATTGCACGCGCAACAATTGGCAATTGCTGATTCAGAAACAACACAGGATAAGGATAAGCCAGGCAACCCACCAAAAATTGAATGAGCACTATTATTACTATGAACAAAGTTCTTATTGTACTATCTATCGTCTTATTGTCGGCCTGTGGAAAGAGCCAACAAAGCACAAGTGACGTATCAATAATTGAACACCAGATAAAGAGTGAAGAAGATCTGGAGAAGGACCATATACCACCATTTAAAGCCATTGACACGAATTATAATTCGATGGATTTACTACTACCTGAGGGTTTTAGTTATGAAATACTCTTTACGGAATTTATTGATAAGGTAACGCGTGCCGACGGCAAGCAATTTCCGGCAAAAGGAAGTCATGATTTATGTGTTTATGTTCCGATAGAGAATTCTAGTGAACACGGTTATTTATACATCGGGCATGAAGACAGGTATGTTAATCAGGCACTTGGTGATGGTGGAGGGGCAACAGTTTTTGAAGTAAAGAAAGACAGTAACGGTTGGAAAACGGTTGGAGATTTTAAACACGTTGATTTTCGACCAATTAGAGATACGCATAGAAATTGTGGTGGCACCATTACTCCATGGGGAACCGTTTTAAGTGCCGAAGAAACCTACCCTTTGTCCAATGCGAATATCTCGTTTAATGGAACTTATATTTCTGATCTTAGTCCGATTAATAATCGAGAAGCGTACACCAATTTTGGTTGGATGGTTGAAGTTGACCCCATTACCCAGAAACCGTTGCAAAAATTATATGCGATGGGGAGGTTCATGCACGAAGACGCAGAATGTATGGAAGATGGTAAAACGGTTTATTTAACTGATGATTATCCTGTCGCTGTATTTTTCAAGTTCGTTGCAGATCAGGCTGGAGATTATACCAGTGGGCAGTTATACGCTTATCGCCAATCGTTAGATGGAGAATCTGGAAAATGGCTTGAATTGCCTCGAGATACTAATTCGCTAATTAGGTGCAGGGACATTGCACTTGAAAATGGGGCTACCTTATTTCAACGACACGAATGGTTAGCGTCGTCTAATGGTAAAATTTATATTTCAGAAACGGGGAATGTACAATTTGATTGGACCAGACGAATTTTAGGAGGTGCTGTTCCTGCGAAACATTTTTTGGATCATTTTCATTTAGGAAGTAATGTGTTCTCTGATGTACATGGTCGAATTCTAGAGTTTGATCCAGCAACCAACAAAATGAGAAGCTATCTTGAAGGCGGCATAGATGAAGCAGATTCGGCCACAATATTATCTAATCCAGATGGAAATGCAATTCAAACTTTCGACGGAGTGGATTATCTTATTATCAATGAAGATATTGATTGGTTTGACAGAGGTCGTGTCCCCGAATATGTGACAGCCGCTCAACGTTTTATTAATGAGGTCTATTTTTTACCTTTGAACAAGCAAGAGCCACAGCGAAGTGATTTAATGAGGTTTGCTATTGGTCCTAAAGGAAGTGAAACGACAGGAACCTATTTTACGCCAGACGGTAAAACCATGTTTTTAAATATTCAGCATCCTTGGCCAAGAAATAAGCCGCCATTTAACAGATCTTGCACAGTGGCGATTACAGGATTTTAATGATTGAAGTAAAAGACATATCATTTGCGTATAAAGGTGGTGAACGAATCAATTTTCCGAACTTCTCTTATAAACAAGGGGAACAGGCATTAATAATTGGTAAGTCAGGCTGTGGTAAAACGACCTTATTGCACTTGTTGGCTGGTTTGATTTCACCATTAGCAGGTCAAATTGCTATTGCAGACATACCTACATCTCATTTGTCGGGAAGCAAAATGGATCGATTTCGAGGAAATAATATTGGCGTGATTTTTCAGAAGCCGCATTTTGTGAAGGCATTGAACGTAATTGAAAACATCCTCTTAGCACAAAATTTAAGTGGAAATCAAAAAAACGTAAAGAACGCTCAGGATCTCTTAAACTCGCTGGGCCTTGCCCATAAGCAAAAGGCAAAGGTTACTGACTTAAGCGAGGGAGAAAAGCAACGCGTATCTATTGCTAGAGCACTTGTAAATAATCCTCAATTGATTTTAGCAGATGAGCCCACTTCGGCTTTAGACGATGAGAACTGCACAGCAGTAATTGAATTATTAAAGGAGATTTCGGAAAAAGCCAATTCGACATTACTCATTGTTACGCATGATAATCGTTTAAAAGAACATTTTAGCAATAAGATAGCGCTATGAATGCAGTCAAACTTAGCTGGAAGAACATAAAATACAGGCCTTGGAGATCAGGCTTGGCTGTACTCTTAATGGCATCTGGATTAAGTATTGTGATTGTTTTGGTATTAACCCAGAGCCAGATTGATGAAAAGTTTAAAAATAATTTAGCTGAAATTGACTTAGTCGTTGGTGCTAAAGGATCGCCACTTCAGCTGGTATTGAGCAGTGTTTACCACATTGATAATCCAACCGGGAACATCCATGAAGATAGTTGTGAGTTTATTAAAAATCATCCTTTTGTTGCCAATACAATTCCAGTGTGTATTGGCGATAATTTCAGAACGTATAGAATTGTGGGCACAACTGAAGAGTATTTGAAGATGTATGAAGCAGATTTCGAGTCAGGAGCTGTTTGGAATAAACCGATGCAGATTGTAGTTGGTGCTAATGTTTATGAAAAATACCCGAATAAACTCAAGGTTGGTAAACGAATTACAGGTGGACATGGAATCGGTAATGATTTACTCGAAGAACACAATCATGCACATGACGGAACCCCGTACGAAATTGTAGGCGTTTTAAAACCAACAGGGAAAGTGCTAGACAATATGTTACTGTGCGATTATCGAAGCACATGGATTGTACATTCTGGCCATGATAGTGGTGCGAGTTTTGATTTAAAAACTAAAAATGAAGTCGATGAATCGAATCAAGCATTGCAAACTTTTTCTAACCCCGATAGCACTGCGATATGGGTAGATACTGTACCGGCGGAGAATACGGATGATGCACATGCGGGTCATGATCACAGCGAACACAATCATGGACATCACGATCACAACGAGCCTGTGATAAATGTCGATAGTATTTTGAAAACGATACCAAACTCCAAACGAGAAATTACAGCATTGTTAGTTAAATATAAGAACATGAGAGCACAGATGTT
>JABJPZ010000228.1 GCA_018663635.1 Crocinitomicaceae bacterium | reverse complement strand
TTTATCGTGAACCATCCAAGTCAGCTTAAGGAGCTTAGCTTAGATGAACTTTTTTTGTTAGCAAGAGAAATCAGGACATTGATTATTTCGGTAATGGCTAATAATGCTGGGCATTTTGGTTCAAGCATGGGTGCGGTAGAGCTTTCTATTGCGCTGCATAAAGTCTTTAATACGCCTCAAGATCAAATTGTTTGGGATGTAGGGCATCAATCCTATGCACATAAAATTCTATCAGGGAGAAGAGATGAGTTTCCTCGGATTCGTCAAAAGGATGGGATATCAGGATTCCCAAAAATTGAAGAAAGTGAGTTTGATGCTTTTGGAACAGGACATTCGTCTACATCTATTTCTGCGGCATTAGGTTTGGCAGAAGCAAATTCGTTGAAGGGTAAGAATACACTTCACATTGCTGTGATTGGTGACGGAGCATTAACAGGAGGATTGGCATTCGAAGGTTTAAATAATGCTGCATTATCGGAATCTAATTTATTAATTATTGTCAATGATAACGGCATGTCTATTGACCCAAATGTTGGTGCAATCGATACTCACTTGAAGACGATACTTCCAGAAAACAATCTATTTACTAATCTGGGCTTTGAATATAGCGGACCGATTGATGGAAATGATTTAGGCCTATTGATTGACGAACTTTCCAAGGAAAAGTATAGAAGAGGAGTACATGTGCTTCATGTGAAAACCAAGAAAGGAAATGGGTTTTTACCTGCAGAAAAGGGCAATGCAACTACCTGGCATGCGCCTGGAAAATTTGATTCCAAAACGGGCGGCAGGCAAAATAATTCGGCGATTCTTCCACCAAAATATCAAGATGTTTTTGGAGAAACTTTAATTGAGTTGGCTTCAGAAAACGAAAATGTAATTGGAATCACGCCAGCGATGGCGGCGGGTTCAGGGATGAGTAAGTTTGCTCATGTTTTTCCTGACAGGTTTTTCGATGTAGGGATTGCAGAACAGCATGCGATTACTTTTTCAGCGGGATTAGCTAAAAATGGTATGATTCCATTTTGTAGTATATACTCTACCTTCCTTCAGCGAGGTTATGATCAGCTGATACATGATGTTGCTTTACAAAATTTGCACGTCATATTTTGTGTTGATCGAGCGGGAATTGCCGGAAGTGATGGTGCAACACACCAAGGAGTTTTTGACCTGGCATTTTTAAGAGCGATACCAAATTTAACGGTACTCGCTCCGATGAATGAGCTACAGCTACGAGATATGATGAAGGCTGCACTGACTATGAAAGGTCCTGTAGTAATTAGGTATCCTAGAGGAAGAGGAGTCTATTTGGATTGGAATCAACCTTTTAAGATTATGGAAGCGGGGAAGGGAAGATTGCTTTCAAAGTCGGGGAACTTGGCAATTCTTTCTCTGGGTCATCCAGGAAATTCTGTTCAAGAAGTTCTTTTACAAGGACATCAATTCTCACACTATGATATGTGTTCGTTGAAACCGATTGATCATGAAATGCTGTTAGATGCTTTCCATAATCACGACACCATTATTACGGTTGAAGACGGTACATTGATAGGTGGGTTAGCGTCTGCGATTTTAGAATGGAAAAATGCCAATGGGTTCAGTCAAAAAGTCTACTCATTGGGAATTCCGGATCGATTTATTGAACATGGGGAACAGGAAGAACTGCAGAAAGAATGTGGGTTTGACGCGAAAAGAATAGAACAGTTCATTCTATCACTTTCTGACCCTGAAGCTTAGCGATATATTTTCCAATAATATCAAATTCGATATTTGCAGCAGACCCAACAAGCATTGAATTAAAAGTTGTGTTATCGAATGAATATGGGATAATACAGACGGAAAACTGATTATCTAAGCTATCTACTACAGTTAAGCTAACACCATTAACGGTCACAGAGCCTTTTTCTACGGTAATGAATTCCGTATTCGGCAAGTAAGTAAAAGTGAATTTCCAGCTCCCTTCAAGCTCTTCAATTTTTATACAGCGTGCAGTTGTGTCAATGTGGCCTTGAACAATATGTCCATCTAGTCTTGCACCTAACCTGGTGCACCTTTCCAAATTTACTTTGTCTTTGATAATTAAGGCACCTAAATTTGTTTTTTGTAAAGTTTCGTGTATTGCTGTTACTGTATATTCGTCGTTAGAAATAGCAACAACAGTTAGGCAAACACCATTATGAGCAAGACTTTGATCAATTTGCAATTCATGTGTTATAGTAGAAGAAAACGTTAGGTGAACGTTAGAACCCTCTTTTTCAATTTTGCGAAGTGTCGCTAGGTTTTCAATGATTCCTGTGAACATATTAATTCCCGTTTCCTGTACTGTTTGTTCTAAAAAGATGAAATACCCCAGACAATTCAATAGGCACAATTCCAGCTAATCGAATTGAATTAACAATGCATACATAGTAATAAACACCATCTGGAGCGGGCCCACCACTTTCTTGTACTGTGCCATCCCACCGAATCATTGGGTCAGTAGTTGCATACACAACTTGCCCCCATCGATTGAATATTTGAATATCAATGTCTTGGATGTATTTGTATGGCAAAATTGGAATGAAAAAATCATTTTGACCATCTGAATTGGGCGTAAAAACATTGGGTAGAAAATAAATAGGACAATTATCAACACAAACCACATTTCCGCTATCGCTTTCATTACTATATTGAATAGAGTCTGTAGCAGTAACATAATAACAACCCGCAATTGAGCCATTATTAGAAAACTCAAAAGTAGTGTCTAATGCTGAGGTAGTTGTTCCAATAGCAGTGTATGTTCCACCAATGGTGTCTGTGTAGTAAATGGTATAAGAGGTTACATCATCAGCACATGAATTATTAGGATTATTCCATACCAATGTGCTTAGTTCGTTCGCGCAGTCTGGTGTTATCGATACTGTTGGCGAACAAGGAGGAGTTAAGTCAACAGGTATGTCGCATGTTTTTTGAGACAAGTTTAACAATGGAGAGACTATGCCAGGAACAGAATAACTACC
>JABJPZ010000227.1 GCA_018663635.1 Crocinitomicaceae bacterium | reverse complement strand
TATTTATTTGTGCAGCAGAAGTTCTAGTGATTTTCGTTGATCTGGCAAGTGCGTTTCGTCCTTTCCGGTTTAAGAGGGAATGAATTAATAGCTTTTTTCTTGATTCTATTCCAATGTAATTATTGGGATATTCTACAAGAATGTCAGAACCTCTTGTAGTAATAACATGTGGAATGTTTTTTTTTGAGTCACATGCCCAAAATGAATTGGGTATTACGTACATAGAATGAATGATATCTGGCTTGAACAATTCAATGATTGCATCTATTTTATGAATTGTACGAGATCTGTTGTGTTTTAAGATTTGAAATTGTGGTAGTAATTGGTGAATCGTGATGTCTGTATCACAATACACGGTATCTTCTAAATCAGTCTGCGAAATGATCAAAACATCATGGTTCTTCGCTATTAAATTAATCCATTTTGCGTCATGTGGTGAAGATGGGTTAGCGAAATATAGTATCTTCATTTTTCAGGAGGTTGTGCGAAAATTCGTAAGGATATATTTATTGAAATTCCATGTAATAGGCTAAAAGTAATAAAACTTGAGATGTACATATGAGAACTCTCATACTAATTCTTGAAAATATTGAATACAATGAAGCACTTCTACACGATTCTAATACAATGAAAAATTTCAAGTATAAGTAAAATGTGTTCTACTAATTTTGATAGCTATAAAAGATAAGTAATGTGCGGAATCGCAGGGCATTTGCACCTAAATAACCCACCATCGATAACGGAGTTGGAAATGCATTCAAAGTGCTTCGAATCCAGAGGGCCAGATAACTATGGGGCAGAGATTCATGGGAACCTCGGGCTTTGCCATCGACGTTTGAGTATTATTGATCTAGACGATCGAAGCAATCAACCCATGCAAAAGGCTGGCCTCACTATTGTTTTTAATGGCGAGATATACAATTTCCAACAGCTTAAAAATGAATTAATTGAGCTAGGAATAGGATTCGAAACAGCTTCAGATACGGAAGTAATTCTTTCTGCCTATTCTTATTGGGGAATCGATAAAACGGTTGAAAAATTAGAAGGTATGTTTGCCTTTGCTTTGTTTGATGTTACGAGGTCTAAACTCTTTTTGGTTAGGGATATATACGGTCAAAAACCGTTGTATTGGTACGTAAATTCTGAGCAATTGCTTTTTGCGTCAGATATTCGGTTCATTAGCGGTCAGGTTTCAGGTCTTACTATTGATGACCAATCGCTTGAATATTATTTTCAAGAATTGGCTATGCCACAACCAAAAACCATATGGAAGCAAATCCAACAAATTGAGCCTGGTTACATTTATGAAGTTGACACGAAAAATCTAACAATTACAAAAAACAACTACCATAAAATTGACTTTGATTATAAGAAGCTGGATTGGAATGAATCCTTGGAGCGAGTTGAGGTTGCTTTGGAACGGGCAATAAAGAAAAGAATGGTTGCCGATGTACCTGTTTCTTGCTTTCTCAGTGGCGGTATCGATTCTGGTTTAATTGTGAGTTTACTGGCCAAAAATTCGGCAGAGAAAGTAAATACTTTTTCTGTTGGATTTAAGGAAGATGACTTTAATGAATTGCCCTTCGCTAAAGAACTGGCTCAAAAATACGATACAAATCACTTGGAGTTGGTTATTGAACCTAACATAGCAGATGATATTTACTCCATATTGTCAGACTTGGGAGAACCTTTTGGTGATAGCTCTCTAATTCCTTCTTACTTGGTTACCAAAGAAATGTCAAGTTACTATAAAGTATCTCTTTCTGGGGATGGTGGTGATGAATTGTTTGGATACCCGATATACGCAGATTTCTATCAATTAGAATCACTTTTTAATTCAGTCCCTAAACACTTTAGGAAGTTGAAAATAAATGGTAGTAAGCTTTTTTCAAGGCTTGGATTAGGTGATAATTTAGGTCGATTCGAGCAATTTTTGAATAAGCAGCCTAATGGTGATTGTTTAAAAAGAGACATGGCATTTTCTTCGGTTGAGATAGATTTGCTTTTTAATAATCGCAAATCGAATTATACACGACGCTATCTTGATGATTGTTGGAATTTTTCGAATGCATCCACTATTTCTAATCAAGTAATTGCCGGTTCTTTAAAGACAAGATTGTTGAATGATTACTTAACGAAGGTGGATCGTTCTTCGATGATGAATTCTCTAGAGGTTCGCTCTCCCTTTTTGGACAAAGAGCTGAGCTCTCTAGCATTTCGTATTCCCAACGCGATAAAATTCAAGAATAATCAGCCAAAAGCATTATTGAAAGAGCTCGCGGCAAAATACATAGATCCCAATATTCACCTGCGAAAAAAATCGGGATTTGGGATACCTATTAATCACTGGCTACGCAAAGAACTAAAACCATTAATTTCAGAATATTTGTCTGATGAAAGATTGAAAGAACATGGATTTTTTAATGAAGTTTACGTTGCTAGGGTCGTTACAGAGCATTTATCGGGATCTCATGACCATAGACACAAAATCTGGTGTTTGCTGTCATTTCAAATTTGGTTTCAAAATCATGGGTAGTTAAAAGGTAATATTGAATTACTTTGTCCAATAGTTTCGTTCAAAGTAGTGCGTTTTCTTTTGCTAACTTGGATATAGCAGAGATTTAAATAGCATGTGCTGTTTACTTTCGTAAATTTCGAATTACTTTTTTTAGCAGTGTGTTCTTCTTAGTAGGTATCAGGATAGGTTCCCAATTGTATGCATGCTTAATAAACATCATTTGATATTCATTTTTGTGCCAAATATCATAAGTCTTGAAAGAGTCAAGAATTAATCCATTGGAATAAATATTCTTAAAAATGACATCGGCAGGTAAAGGTTGATCAATCACTTGAACTTCTGTGGGTTTGTTTTCCAATAAATATCTAAGGCATTCGGGGGATGGAATATTGATAAAAAGGATTCCATTCGGCTTTAATAAAGTTTTGAACTTGCTAAATAAGTGTCCGTGCTGTTCAATTGGAATATGTTCTAAGACGTCAAACATCGTAATGAAATCATATTTTGTTTCGAGGTCCATTTCTACAATGTCACCGGCAACGAAGTTCAAATTACTTTGATTATTCAGTTTTTTATTCAGTTGAATACTTTTGGGGCTGATATCATTTACCAAAACGGAACCCGATGTAATTGTTTTCCGAATTAGACTGGTAATCATACCTACACCAGCACCAATTTCGAGCAAAGATGAATGTTTGTTCATCCCAATTTCGATCAGTTTCTCATGCATTAAATAGTGCCTTTCATGAATTCCCGAGTTTAATTGAAACTCAGAAAAATCGTCATAAAAGTTTTCAACTTCATCTGCCATGCTTTATTCTAGTAGTTGTAAAATAAGGAACAAAAATGCGCCATACTCGATTACCAATTCCGTCTTTTTTTCCTTTGTTCCAAAGGAAAATGAAACATACGGCAAAGATACCAAAATACGTAATGTTTGTTGCCCAGGCGGCACCAATTATTCCATATCTAGGTATTAATGTGAAGTCGAGAACCAAGGTGATAATAACACCAACAACTGTTGCTAATAAGTTTATCTTAACTTTTCCAACTGCAAAAATATAAGAGGATAGTGTCTTGGTAAGCGAGCTAAAGAACATGCCCCCTAGAAGGATTTGAAAAGGTATTACGGATGCTTGGAATTCATGGGTATAAAGAAAGGGAATTACAAATGGCGAAATGATTACCCCAATAACCAAAACAATCAAGACTAGAAAATTATTGAATCGGGTTACTTTGATAGTTAGTTTAACGGATGGCTCCTTGCATAATATCGGGAAATAGACCAGATTAATAGCTTGTGGGATCATCCAAATCATTTGAGATAAACTAACAGCAACTAAATAGTGACCTAATAAATCTAGCCTATCGTGAAAAAAGAAAGTAATAAACCAAATGTCGATTCGATAATTTAGAAAATTAACAAGGTTTGATAAATGGCCAATAAAAGAGAACTTCACAAACGGATAAAGATGATTTTTCCACCCAAACTTTTCAATTTTTATGTTTTTTTGAATAATTACATTTCGGCAGAAGTACAGTATCGGTAATGTAGTTGCGATACTTATTATTGTTAGTAACAAAACCGCCATTTCAAAATTCTGAGTAGAATCTTCTGCATTGATAAAGAAAATCAAGGGAATAATGAATAATGGAGATACGATAGCCGTAAATAATGAGCATCTGTTAATCCAGTCAATTTTTTGATAGCCTTGTAAAAAAGCAATTGCCATTTGCTTAAAAACAGTCAAGAAATAAAGCGTAAAAAAGTATGTAATAACGTTAGCACTAAAGTACTTTTTTGAGTATATAATTATATTTTGATCGAATTGGTCTGCTATAAAATAGGATGCAACAATAATTGCTGAGCCGAGTAGAAGAATAGTAAGTGACATACTATATATTTTACCAGAACTAATTTTCTCATTAGATATAAAATAAGTGATTGCGGTGCCAATACTTAAACCAAGAATTAACACAAACAATTCAATGTTAAAGCTGATCAACCCTAGTGCGCCTTTTGCTTCATCTCCCAAAAATCTAGCAATACATACACTAATGAAAAATCCTGATACTAAGTTTGGGATGCTAACAAGCAGAGTTTGAAAAACCTTATTTTTAAAAATATGTTTGACCTTACTCACCAAACTTCATTTTCAATTCCTTTATAACGATCTCTACGTTCTGCGTCTCAAGGGACAAACGCATTAAATTTTTTGTCGCATGAGCAACAGTCCAGTTTTTAGATTGCTCTAAAAGTTGATAATGCCCTAAGAAGGCATCTTTAGATTTTAAGTTTTCTTTTCTACTGATTACCCAAAAAATGTGCGCATTGTGGCCGACCTTTCCTTGCGAAAAGGAGATGTTTTCGATGCCGGCAGAATGGAAGAAATTAAAATATAGATTCCAATTTCTAAGCCGATCCTGTGTTACCTTTTTTAAATCTTGCAATTGTGCCCATAAGAATGCAGCATTAAGTTCACTTAATAGATAGCTTGAGCCAATATCAACTTTTTGATAAAAAGAAATCTCGCCACGCAGGAACTTGCTTCGATTAGTTCCTTTCTCTCTAATAATTTCAGCTCTCTCTAGTAGCTGTTCATTATTAATCAGAATGGCTCCTCCTTCGCCGCAATGAATGTTTTTCGTTTCATGAAAACTAATACAACCAATATCGCCAAAAGTGCCCAGGTGTTTATTGTTTTGGTAGGCATCTATGCATTGTGCAGCATCTTCAATCACAAATAAATGATGTTCTTTGGCAATGGCGCAGATCGTTTCCATGTCGCAACCAACTCCAGCATAGTGCATGGCTACAATCGCCTTCGTTTTGGTCGTTAGGTGCCGCTGGATTAGTCGTTCATCAATGTTTAGGTTGTCTTCTCGAATATCGCAATAAACAACCTTAGCACCGCGCAGCTCGAATGCATTTGCAGTACTCGGAAAAGTGTAAGGCGACATGATGATTTCATCACCGGGCTGAACGTCAATTAATATCGCTGCCATTTCTAATGCATGTGTGCAAGAGGGCGTTAAAAGAACACGAGATTTTGTCAGCTCTTCGAGAAATTTTTTGCATTTCATCGTAAATACTCCATCGCCTGAGAAATGCGTTCCGGTATCAATTAATTGCTGAATATATTTATTTTCGTTACCGGATAAGTATGGAACGTGAAATGATGTCATTTATGAAACTTGTTTTTGCAACGAATAACAAAAATAAAATAAAAGAGATTCAATCGGCCATTTTAGGAAAAATGGAAATTTTAAGTTTGGATGAAATTGGCTTCAGCGGCGAAATACCTGAAGATTACGATACATTAAAAGAAAATGCTTTGCAGAAAGCCACGTACATAGCTACTAGGTTCAAAGTAAATTGTTTTGCTGATGACACCGGTTTAGAAATTGAAGCGCTTGATGGAAGACCAGGTGTCTATTCTGCACGGTACGCAGGGAGTCAAGCATCCGCTGAGAATAATATAGATAAAGTATTAATGGAGCTGAAAGGTGAGTCCAATCGCAAGGCCTTATTTAGAACCGTAATAAGCTTAAAATTTAACAACAGGGATTATTTCTTTGAGGGGATTGTTAAGGGACAAATTTTAGAATCAAGAACCGGAGAGGAGGGGTTTGGATACGATCCCATTTTTCAGCCAGATGGTTTTCTTCAGTCATTTGCCGAAATGAGTGTTGCTCAAAAAAACAAGATTTCTCATCGGGGATTGGCGGTGCAAAAACTTGTTCAGTTTTTAGACGGTAAGATTACTTAATTGCCTGTTCAATAATCGTTGAATAAAGTGCTTCTAGACTAATTCCTTCAATTGCGGCCATTTTTGGTGTTATGCTTTCTGCTGATTGACCCGGTACTGTATTGATTTCGATTACACAAGGTATGTTATCACGAATAATATAATCCACTCTGCAAACACCGGCGAGTCCTAGCTTTTCGTAGATCTCTTTGGTAGTTGATTTGATTTTTTCAGTAAGTTGATCTGAAATTCGAGCAGGAGTAATTTCGGTAGATTCACCATTGTATTTGGCATCGTAATCAAAAAATTCATTAGGTGTTACAATCTCAGTAATTGGAAGTGGATATACTTTTTCACCGTTAAAATACACTCCGTTGGTAACTTCTGTGCCTGCAAGAAATTCTTCAACAATTACTTCTTTCCCATGCGTAAATGCATTTTTGATTGCTTCCCTTAGCTTATTTTCGGTGGTTACTTTGGAAGCCCCAAAACTTGAACCTCCATCATTGGGTTTAACAAAACATGGCAATTTTAAATAGTCAATGATTTCTTTGTCAGTATAGTCGCCTTTAGACCGCAATAATAGGGCTTTAGCGCAGGCAAAACCGAGAGAATCTAATATTCTATTACAGTAATATTTATTAAATGTTAATGTGGACGTTAAGTGATTACATGTTGTGTAGGGAATGCCTATTAAGTCGAAATAAGCTTGTAATTTACCATCTTCACCCGGTGTGCCATGGATAACAATCAAGGCACAATCAAATCGAATTATCTTTCCCTCAAGCAATACGGAGAAATCGTTCTTGTTTACAGTCAAATGCTTACCGTTAGGGTCGTAAACCCAATTTTTATCAGTTATGCGTATTCTATGCGCTCGATAAGCTGTGTTGTTAAGATTTTTCATAACTGTATCGGCACTTTTAAATGAAATTTGTGCTTCTTCAGAAAATCCTCCATCAATAACGGCTATGTTCATTTTCATGCGTTTATAGTACACACAAAATTAAGGAGGGAATTATATATTTATTATTTGCGCTTCACTACTTATTAACAGAGATTATTTAGCACATCAATATTTTTATCTTTGTTTCGAATAATACGATGAAAGTTTACATACTTATAGCCCTGGGAACAATCTTACTCTGCATTGTTCTTTTTAGAAAAAGACTGAAGCCTTATTTTAGGTTTTTATTCTCCAAACTTTTTTTACTGAATTTAATAGCAGCTCTTACGGTTGCGGGGTTTGCCTTCTGGGGTTTACTTGTTTATTTAGACAATTACACATTGCATGATGAAAACATTGCGGTACCCAACTTTCACAGTTTACACATTGATGATATAGATGCGTTTGCAAAAGAACACAATTTAAGGTACAAAATAAGCGATTCCATTTACTCAGAAAATCAACTTAGGGGCACAGTTGTAAAGCAAGATCCGATAGCACATACAGAAGAAACGGAATCTTTTGTGAAGCCAGATAGGACCATTTATTTAACAGTGATTCGCTCAGGGATTGAGTATAAGACTATGCCAAAAGTGATTGATTTGTCTAAAGATTTTGCCATTTCAAGTTTGAAGATTAATGGTTTGAGATATAGAATCAAGCCAGTAGCCGGAGAATATCGGGATTTAGTTTATGGTGCAGAATTCAATGGAAATCAAATCAAGCAGGGAGAGCAGGTCCCAAGGAATTCAGAAATTCTTCTATTAATTGGAAAGGGAGTCAATGGAGATCCTACAGGAGTTCCAAAATTGTATTGTCATACAATAGATGAGGCAAGATTAGCGTTAAACGGATATTCCTTGTTTTTAGACTTTCAATGTTCAGACTGTTTAACTGCAGCGGATTCATTAAACGCAAAAATATTTAAGCAAGTGCCTGGAGCAGTAAGTGTAGAAAATAGTAGCATTCGAGAAGGTTCTGACATCACTGTTTTTGCTTCCATAGGAGGCAATTGTGATAAGAATGCTGTGCCTGATACTTCTAAAGTTATGTCAACTAATCCATGAGGCTAATAATAACCATTATTATCATTATTATTTTTTCTAAAGTCTACTCTCAAAAAGAAGTAGGAAATGAATTGTTATCGCCTTTAGGCTCCAATCATGTGCTAATTGGTATTGAGAATGGAGAACTAGCTAAAAACGTTGACGGTTTATTTTATTATGAATATGACACATTAAAGCTGCCGGAGGGGAAGGGTTTAATTGATGATTTTACTACCAACAAATTCAAACCAATAAATGCGCAACCAGGCGATCTATTAGTCACTGACACAACCTGGTTTCACCTTTATCGATTGGGGGTGCCAGATACGATGGGTAGTGAATACATGTTTGATACAACATATTATACACTTATTGATACCATATTAGGGTTTGGGTTTGATTCATTAGTTTATGCCAATGTGGCTTTTGGAAGCATTGAAGTATTGGTGTATGATTTGTGTACGTATCCTCCAACATCCTATTTAGATACCGTTTGGCCCAATAGTGCATACATTGATTCCGTTTGGCCGACTTCGACTATTATTGTACCGTTTACTGATCCAAACCCTGATTTGGAACAAGATTCGGTTGTTGTGTACAAGGTTGCTACATCTATATTAGATACGGGTTATTTGTGGATAGATAAATTTGCCTATTTAAATAACACATATGCTGTTGATCCACCGTCGTACGGAGTTGTTACATTTGATGGCCTTGATGAGGTGGGGTATCCCTACAATTTTATCAGTACAAGTGCAGGACAAGGAGACTACCTGACTTCAGTACCCATAGATTTGGCTTTTCGTACTGATGGTACGCCTTGGGGCGTGTCTGATTCTCTAGAACTAAGCTTTTGGTACCAGCCTCAAGGACTGGGTAATGAGCCCGAACTAAATGACTCTTTGGTATTGCAGTTTTGGTCTCCTTCTGACGAAGAGTGGGCGTCGGTTTGGTTTGCGCAGGGTTCACCATTGGACACATTTAAACGAGCTAGCATTAAAATTCGAACGGTCAATTACTTGATGTCAGGGTTTCAATTTAGGTTTATGAATTACGGGGCACTTAATGGCAGTTTGGATCATTGGCACATCGATTTTGTTCAGCTAAAGTCTAATGCAATTAATGATGAAACCTTGCAGGAAGTTGCAATTCAATACCCGGTTAATACGATGCTCAAAGAATATACAGCGATGCCATGGAAACACTTTAAAGAAAGTCCGGAGTCTAATATGCTAGATTCTGTTAATTTAAGGGTAGCTAATTCTTGGACATTGAGTGTTGCAGCAAACACAACAAAATACGACGTGTCAGAAAGTGGAACGATGTTGACGACTGTCTTTGCGGATAATGCAACGAGCAGCGTGGCTGCAAGAGGCAAGCTTTCCATACCTATTGATGTTTACCAAGATGCTGCGTGGTTTTATTACGATACTGCTGTATCAGATACCAGTGCCTTTTTTGATGTCGATTTTAACTTTACAGGAGGAGTTTTCTTGACAAAAAGTAACGAGACTTTTTCATTGAAGCAGACCTTTACCAATTTTTATGCTTACGATGACGGTACTGCGGAAGCTGCTTATGGCATAACGGGAACTCAGCCAAAGCTTGCATATCGATTTACAACGCCTTTGAGTGATTCGTTATTTGCAGTTAAGATTCATTTTGAGCCATCTGTCAATGATGTTAGTCTTGATCCGTTTATCTTGATGGTTTGGGATAATGCTGGGCCTGGCGGCACTCCTGGAAATGTAATTTATGAAGAACCGTTATTAACAACTCCAAAATACAACTTGGGTGTAAATGGCTATTATGTTTATCAATTAAGTGAAAAAGTACTGCTGAATGGCACTTTTTACGTTGGTTGGAAACAAACAACAAGCAGTCGTTTAAATGTTGGGTTTGATAAAAATATCGATAACCAGGATAAGATATATTATAACGTTTCCGGTACTTGGGCGAATACTTCCTATCAAGGTTCGTTAATGTTGCGGCCAATGTTTGATGGTGCTCAACCCACAGGTTGGGTATCTAATGACGACTATAAGTTATTCGCTACAGCTTACCCGAATCCCGCGTTATCCTATCTTCATATTACGATGGCGGAGACCGGAAGTTTTGAGTATCAACTCATTGACCTGAATGGAAGGGTGCTGGTTCAAAATAAGTTCGTAAACAGAGCTCAGATTTCAGTTGATTCATACGCTGCGGGCATTTATATGTTGAAAGTGTCGGATAAAATGGGGAACTTCACCATTTTAAAGGTGATAATAGAATAATGAAAGAAGGGCAACCTCAGGAATCGGAGGAATTATTTGAACATCATAGTTTTGTTGCGGATAAAGGACAGGAACCATTAAGAATTGATAAATTTTTAATTGATCGTGTGCCGAATACATCTCGGAATCGTTTGCAGATTGCGGCTAAAAATGGCAATATATTAGTTAATAATAGTCCAGTAAAATCAAACTACAAAATTAGACCAAACGACAAAGTCTCTATCGTTTTGCCTTATCCAATTCGCGAAATTGAGTTAATTCCCGAGAATATACCCATTGATATTGTTTACGAAGATGAGGATTTATTGGTATTGAACAAGCAGGCTGGAATCGTGGTTCATCCGGGGTATGGCAATTACAGTGGCACACTAGTTAATGCATTGGTTTATCATTTTGAAAACCTACCGAGTAGTAGCGAATATGATAGTAGGCCTGGTTTGGTGCATCGGTTGGATAAAAATACTACCGGAATAATGGTTGTTGCAAAATCTGAAAATGCACTGACTCACCTCGCTAAACAATTTTTTAATCGAACTTCTGATAGACGATATTATGCTTTGGTTTGGGGTGATGTGCTGGAAGACGCTGGCACGGTAGAAGGTAAGGTGGGTAGATCCGTTAAAAATCGAAAAATAATGGATGTTTTTGATGACGACTCTGAATATGGGAAACCAGCAGTTACTCATTATGAAGTGATTCAACGATTTGGCTACGTAACGCTGATTAAATGCAAATTGGAAACGGGTAGAACACATCAAATTCGTATTCATATGAAACATATTGGGCATCCTCTTTTCGGGGACCCTGAATATGGGGGAAATAAAATTTTGAAGGGCACTACTTTTAGTAAATACAAACAGTTTATTGAAAACTGCTTTTCTATTCTGCCCAGGCAGGCTCTACATGCAAAAACACTCGGTTTCGAGCATCCTGTAACTAATGAATGGATGAGCTATGAGTCGGATTTGCCAGAGGATATGAAATTAGTATTGGAAAAATGGAGCCGATATTCAACCGGCTCCAATTAAAGTCAAGATGTTTAATTTGATTTTTTCAAGTTGAACCCTAAACTCAACCCGGTTTGCCAACCATATTTATTAAAAGATGCATATAAATTAACAGGGATGTTTAAGTAGCCTGAATTAAACGTCTTTCCAACTGCTACAACCCATCCAGCTGATGGTTTAACGCGTCCTCGACTGTCCATTCGAGGAACGATTTCATAGGGGTTCGCTTGGAATAAGCTATCTGCACCTATGCCATTCCATTCTGATTGAAGTTGCCATTTTCCGGTTCCTTCATTGTAAAAACTATTGGCTTCTTTTTCTAATCCAAACGATGGCCCAAAAGCAAACTCTAATCCTGTTTTACCACTTCTAAATCCATTCATGACTACTATTCTCGGGTTGAATAATTGTTGTTCTAGGCCATTAAGCATAAATAAGCATTCAATAAGTGCATGAAAATCTCCTGCGCTGAGGTATTCTTTCTCTATTTGATAACCAAATTGAGAAACCACAGGTACCGCATCCCAACCTCCTTCACTTACAGGTGCTTGCATTCGGCTTGACATTTCGCCCATTACTAGCGATACTCCCACTCGTGGACCATTATTTGTAATGTCTGTTTTAGGGGTCTCGGGAGGTTGTTGGTAGTAGATTAGGCTGTTGAGTATTTCCAATTTATTTTTTATCCCAAGCATGTCATTGAGTGTTAGCTGTATCATAGCTTGAATTTCGATAGGTGCATCTACGAATTCCATTATGGTTGTTTTATCGTATTTGCCTGATTGTATATCAAGCACTTTTAAACTGACCACTATTTTTTTTCCTAAAGCATCAATACTACCTGAAAACATTTTGTCTACGTGAATGTTTTTGCCAATTTCTTGTAAACAATCTCTTCCGTAGCATTCATTGATTTCGAGCTTGTTCTTTGCACCCATTTCCAATATGTCGTGTTTATCGAATACTTTGAATTTTTTGCTTTTTACTAATTCAATTCTAAGTAGGCTACCTGCAATTTCTGGAGGAATAGAGTTGATATTAGAATGAATGTTTAATACAGCAGCTGTAACGATTGGTTCTGTCATTGTTTCTTCTTGACATTGAACTATTGATATCGAAGTGCATAATAATAGGGTTAGGATCTTCTTTTTTCTTTTCATGAGTTCTATTTTTTGTATAATGCTAAATAACAGTTAAGTTGTTTGTCTGAAAAGTTGTAAAATCATTTATACGTACATTTGATATTTGTGATAAAAGTGAAGTTTACATATGCATTATTAAAATAATATCTTTATTATGCGTACTTAATATAAAGATGTTTTTGGTTTGTGAGATGATGATAATGATTGCTTAAATTTGCGTTATGATATACGAATTCAAAGGATTTAAACCGGTAATTCATACGTCTGCGTTTATTCATCCACAAGCTAGCGTAACCGGGAATGTTTTCATTGGAGCAGATGTTTACATAGGCCCTGGTGCTGCCATCAGAGGTGACTGGGGGAAAATTGTGATCGAAAAGGGGTGTAACGTTCAGGAAAATTGTACCCTGCACATGTTTCCTGGTACGACAGTTACATTGAAGCAGGGGGCTCATATAGGTCATGGAGCAATCATTCATGGAGCAACTATCGGAAGGAATTCTTTAATTGGAATGAATGCTGTTGTTATGGATGATGTTATTGTGGGTGATGAGTGTATTGTAGGTGCATTGTCCTTCGTTAGTCCGAAAATGATAATAGAAAATAGAAAGCTGATTGTGGGCAATCCCGCTAAAGTTATCAAAGAAGTTTCTGATGAAATGATTAATTGGAAAACGAAAGGAACGGAGCTTTATCAGCGGTTACCACTGGAATGTGAAACGTCATTAAAAGCGTGTAAACCACTCCATAAAGCAGAAGAAAATAGGCCCAGTCAAAAAGCGATTCTTAAAACTTGGGAAACAATTAAAAATAAAGATTAGTTAGACTGTGGCCAATTGAAACAGGTATATTTAAGTTCAAAATCAATATTTAAATGAGCATTTTTTCAGAAGAACAAGAGGAGGCAAAAAGCATCCTTAAATTTTTGTTTGAACATGGTGTTAAGATCATTATTGTATTTATAATTGGTTCGGTTGTAGCGATTTGCTTAACCTTTTTTATTCCCGAAAAATTTAGATCATCTGGAATTATTTATCCGCCAAATTCATTTACAAGAGATCAATTAATTAGCAATCCACAATTTGGACATGAGACGGAAACAGAGCACTTGATGCAATTACTGGAATCTTCAACTTTACGAGATCAGATTATCAAGAAATTTGACCTTTATAAGTACTATGAGCTGGATAGCATGAGCACTGGATGGAAGCAAGAGCTCAACCTTAGAGTGATAGGCGACATTAATTTTATTCGATCTAAATATTTGTCGGTGGTAATTTCAGCAGAGTTATCAAATCCTGAAATGACAGCGAACATTGTCAATTATATCATTGATGAGGTAAATGTTTATAAAAAGAATGTATTTAACGAAAACCGGGCATCCGAAATTGATTTTTATAAAAATCGGCTGGAAAGAAGTGAAGAAAAACGTGATTCTGTGGTTTCGTTGATTTATGCTTTAAAAGATACTACGTATGCGGAAAATTTAATTGAAAATTTTAAACTAAGATTGAATAAAGACAACTTTATCGAAAATGATTACATTGACAGTAGAGCAATGGAAGTTTTGATTAAAAAATACAATTTGCTTGATGCTCAAACCCTGTCTTTTCAACAAGACTATAATAAAGCAAAGGATGAATTAAGAAAACCACTACTGAAAAACTATGTAGTTGACCGAGCGGTTCCAACGTATAAGAAAATATCACCTTCTTTTATTATTAATGCGTTGGTTGGAGGTGTTTTGTTCATGTTGACCTTTCTTCTGTTTGTAATTCTTAAAACAAAATATAAATTGTTTAAATCAGCCGCTTAAATTTTGAGAACTAGTCGGAGCTATACCGTCATATTGGGGCTTCTTACAGGAGTAATAGTTCTAATCACGTTTTTTATTTTCCCAGACAGTAGAGTCAATTTAGTATTTGGAATATTAGGAACGTTAGTAGTTGTTTCCTTACTTTTTCTCTTCAAGAAAAAATGGCTTTTGTTTTTTGCCATATCAGCTATTCCCATATCAACAGGTATAATTTTGCCTGGAACAGGGATGAATATATCATTTCCATCAGAGCTGTTATCTGTTGCTTTAGCCTTATTTGTTTCGATTCAAATCCTAAGAAATAAGTTAGAAGCTAACTTATTATATCATCCTTTAACAATTTTACTTTTAATCGACCTAGGTTGGATCGGTATATCAACCCTATTTAGTACAAGCTTCGATATTTCTGTGAAGCGAATGATGATGAAGTGCGTCTTTTTTCTGGTGTTCTATTTGTTGGTGGGTTCATTTGCTTTTAAAGATAAATCAAAGGTGTTAATGCTGTTTTTAATATATGGACTGGGACTTATTCCAGTAATGTATTTCACCTTTGTTAAACACATGTCTTATGATTTTGATTTGAGGACAGTATCTGAAATTTGTGCTCCGTATTTCAATGAACATACTATTTATGCAGCTTGCTTAGCTTTTCTTATTCCCATTGTACTTATTGTATTATGGAATTCAAAAATTTTTAAACTATCCTTGTTTTTAAAGCTACTATTTGGAGCCACATTCTTATTTATTATATCTCAAGAGATTTTAGCACTTTCCAGAGCCGCATTAATAAGTCTTCTTGCCGCATTTTCCTTTTATTTATTTCTCAAAACAAATTGGAAAATACATGTTTTGTTTGCTTTATTGGCGGTGCTTTTAACAGTCGGCGTAATTTATAAAAATCAAATTTTCGAAAATATTGCAAGAACAGAAGCTGTAAGTAACGATGGAAACTTATCCAATCATATTTCTTCAGTTACCAATGTAAAAACAGACGCATCAAATCTTGAACGAATTAATCGCTGGATATGCGCCATTAAAATGTTCAAAGAAAAACCACTTACAGGTTATGGTCCTGGAACGTACCAGTTTGAATATGGTCAATTCCAAACTACTGAATTCAAAACGTACATCAGTACCAATCATGGTGATCGGGGTAATGCACATTCTGAATACTTAACCTATCTTTCTGAAACGGGATTACCAGGATTCCTAATCTATATTGTGTTGGTATTCTACACGATTCATATAGGCGTTCAAAATTATCATCGAACAAGAGACAAAAGAGAGAAAGTCACATTATTAGCGATACTGCTAGGGCTTATTACCTTTTTTGTTCATGGCCTAGTAAATGCTTTTATAGATCAAGATAAAATGGCATTTTTAGTCTATGCTGCTATGGCTGCAATTACTTTATTTGACATTCATAATCGAAAAAATAAAAAAATCGATAACGAAAATTCTCCAAAATCAATTAATCAAATGGCTGGTTAAGTGATTTTTGGCTATAAGTAATGCGATACCTGTTAGCTTGAGAACGCGAATCGGCCATTTTAATTAGTTTCGTGTGTAAGATTGTTTCAATTATGGGTTTTCTCTAACAAGAACAGCTAAAAGAATGTAGTATATTTTAAAATGATGACCATAAAGCGCTAAATGAACATGAGGTTTTATCCGGGTTGATGATTGAAGAATTTGATTGGTAAGTTTAAAAATATAGTTTCCAAAGTGAGTAAAAATCTTAAATGGATTGGAAATGACCTTCTGTTTTCAGCTGGAATCATTAATCCAAAGTTACCTCAATCGGGTAATTGCATATTGCTGTACCACGGAATAGACGATGGTAACACCGAAAGAATCAATGCAAAATTCGTTTCAGAAAAAGATCTGAAAGCTCAGTTGTCGTGGCTTAAATCTAGGGCGAATATTCTTTCAACAGAACAGATGTTTAACGAGTCGAAACATGACAAAGGATTTAATATATCTATCACGTTCGATGACGGTTTTGCAAACAACCATCAGTACTTGTTACCCATTATTGAAGAATTAGAAATACCAATTACTATTTTTGTGACGACTATCCAATTAAAAAATGAAAACTACCTATGGCCTGATGCTGTTGATTTGTTTTCAGTTATAGGCCCAGATGTAATAAATTTTAAAGGAGAAAAGTACCATAAAAGGAAGAACGAGTACGTAAATAAGTACCGGGTTCGCTTAAAATCAGTTGTCGCTTCAGGAGGATATAATTTAGCGAAAGAAGCATTAGAGCTCATGGGTTTTGAAGAAGAAGCATTGAAGAATTTTCCGAGTGTTCATTGGCGAATGATGAATGCTGATGAGCTTAAAAAGCTAGCCCAATCTCCATTTATAACCATAGGTTCGCATGGTGTTTGCCACGATTCTTTTGTAGAGTTGGCAGACAACGATTTGAAAGAAGAGATAGAAAATTCTAAAAGATATTTGGAAGATGTTACTGGTAATACAATCGACCAAATTGCCTATCCCTATGGTCATTATAACGATCAAATTGTAGATGTTATTGAAACGGCTGGCTATAAATTTCAGTTCAGAGTCGAGCTGCAAAAGCAACACAACGCATTAGATAAAAGAGTGATGACCCGATTAGGAATTAATCCTTTTATTTCTTGGGGTAATCAAGTAAAGGCAATAGGGCATGGCAAATACTGAATTCACTTTTCAACCGCTTAATGAATCACATTTGGACGGCTTGGTAAAACTGTTTCGAGTCGTGTTTGGCAAAAAGAGAACAGCTAGATATTTTAAATTAAAGTACCTGAGCGGAAATGTACTTGATGGTAACTTCAGTTTCGTTGCGTTGAAAGGACAAAATATTGTTGGTTTTGTAGGTGCTATTCCACAAGTATACAAAGGGGAAAACGCTACTTATATTGTAGCTCATTCGTGTGAATATCAAACCCATCCAGATTTTCAGAGACGGGGAATTCACAAGCAACTAATTGCACGATCGAATACTTTGTTAAAAAAGCGTGGAGTTCACCTTATATATGGATATTTGAGCGATGTCAGCGAAGCAAGTATTTATAGCTCAGGATGGGAATATTTAAGATACCTGCATTATTCTGTGGTGCGAACTGGAGGATTTCCGATTCAAAAGGTGAAATATAAATTAACTGGAAAATCAAAATGGAGTAAATTTCAACAAGGTCTAAAACCTGGAAGATTTGAAGCAGATTCCTCGGGCGTTATAACCGAGTTGATAAATCGTGATTTATTAAAATATCGATCTTTTACAGATAATGGAATTTTTGAATTTGGCACTTGTTTATTTTGGGTGAAGCTTTCAGAGGTCTTACATATTGGAAAATTTAGTTGTCCGCATTTCGCTAGTTTCGAAACGGGATTGAACTTGTTAATAGCGCATTGCAAGAAACATGGCATCGATAAAATTGTTTTCCAGGTTGATCCGTCTTCGCAAGAATTTGAATTTCTAAAGGAATACGGTACTGACGTTCTTCCCGGTTCAAGAATTGGAATATGTTTTTTGGCGGAACGTTTTGATGTGAGTCTGTTTAGATTTTCGTATTCTAATTTTGATGATTTCTAATTTTGATTTTGACGGATTTCAAATAAGTAATTCTCCTCAGAAACGTTTTTCATAGTCTTCATGATATGAAATGAGTATTTGAATTCAAGTGCTATATTTTTAATTTTTGCCAGTTCGCAATCACTAGACAAAGTCATATAAATACACTTATTAATCTCTCGTTCATTCAACTGTCGAAATAACTTTTTAAAGAACTCGAAATTTTGACCGCAATACCATGCATGTTCTTTTTCAAGTACTGGATTTTTTGCATAAAAGGGTGGATTAACAAGGATGTAATCGAAATGAATTAATGGGATATCATCAAACAAGTCTGAGCAAATACTTTTAAATACTATCTCATTATTTTTCTGATTTAAAACTACATTATTTATTACCTGATGACTGATATCACTCGCAGTTGCATCTGCACCTTTCTTACTTGCTATAAACGAAGTAATGGCACTTCCACAACCTAATTCAAGAATGGATTTGTTCTTGACCTGATTGGATTCAATAAATTGAATCAAAAGTTTTGAGCTTGTAAAATAGTGCGGGTGGAAAACTCCCGGAGGTATGGTTAAGCTGATTTGACCATAAACATATGTGTTGTCTGCTTCTATAATCTTCAACAGGCGATTGCCCAATAAATAGTGGAGTGCTGATTTAATTCTTTTTTTCATACTTAATCTATTCAGTACTATCTATTTAGTCTTTTAAGTAGAAGATTTTTTGTGTGGTTCCGTCACTATAGATTTTAAGATATATCTGTCCATTTTTATAGGTTTCAATTTCTCTTCCTAATAGATCTATAGTACGTATTAAGTGTGGCGGTGCAGCTTCAACCTCAATTGCATTTACCGTTGAGCAATATGAAGCTGTGTAAAAAATAGGTTTTGAGCTGATTTTACCTATTCCTTGAGGAACCCAGACTTGATACGTTGAATCTGGAATAGGTTCGATAAACTGCACAGTTTCGCCAGATGACCATAAGTAATCAGAATACCCAGCTTCCGCTGCTAAAAAGACAGTTCCTGCAGAATCCAAACAAGTGATCTCGGGCCTATTAAAAGAAAATTTGGGTTGAAAAGGATGAACGCGGTAGCTCATCACAGAATCTTTAAAATAGGCCAGCGCTTGTAATTGATTGAGATCATTCGAAGTTACAATCGATGGAGCTGGTCTGAAAACTCTTCCAAAATTTATTACTTTACTGTTGTCCCATCGGTAATAACTGCCTGTAGACCGTCCGTAGACGGCTGGTGAATGTTTGTATTCATCTTGTAGAATCGCTTCCCAGGATAATGTATCTACTTCGTATTCTACCGCTCTCGATTCCAAAGGTGAAGCTGACATATTTCCATTATCTAGTAAAGAGATATGCCCGGATGGTCTTCTCTCAGCACTATGTTGACCTGAAAAACCAGCGTCATTAGTGAATGTGAAGTCATTTAATTTTCCACCTAGCCTCCAGATAATTTCACCTGATATGTTGTTAATTTTAACAATTGAGTTTAAGTGCCGAAATGAAACTAAATAATGTCCATCGTAGTCCTCATCAATAGAATTAAAATGCGCATAATCATAATTACCAGCGTTATATCCGTAATGATCATATCCTTCAGAGGGATGTAGGTAATTGCAACTGTTCCATTCCCATAGAAGGTTGTTGTTTGGGTCAACAATTTCAATAATGTTGCATCTACAAGTAGTCGTCACGCTACCAGGATTTCCGTTAAAAGTAAATGCACTCAAGTCAAAAATGCTATCCATATTTCCTAAAATAGCGTAGTTTCCGTTAGCTAACCGCTTAAAATCATGACTGTCAACTGTTGTAGCATTTACAGTTGTGAGTTGTTGCTCAATATTAAAATTAGTGTCAATTATAGTTGGTTCTGAAAGCCACAAAGCCCTGTCAATGACAAAAAAATGATTACTGGCAGAGTCGTATTTGAAATCTGTCATCATGGTAGAACTCGTATTTGATCCGTACCATACGTTGTAGCCTTTCGAGTCTAAAATCATTGCTTTTGGTTGTATATACAGGGGGTCTGAAGGCCCACTAGATAGCTTATACATACCTAAAGCGTAATAGAAATCATAAGTGCTGTCTAGTAGTTGGAATTCGTAAGGGAATATTTCTGAAGTAATGGGTCGATTAAAATTTTGTGCAATACAATTAGTGGAGATGACCGTCAATATTAAGGCTACAAATGAAAATAGATATTTCATATCACAAATATATTTAAGAATTCAATTTCAAAATAAAGCAGAAGCGATTAGCAATTGGAATATTATACCTTATCAGATTCGAAATTAATAATGAGATTTTTTTATTCACTATAGAATCCTTGTTCCTCAGGCTGTCTGTATTTCCAAATTTTATGAAATGCTTTTATTTCATAAGGAAAGGAATAGATACCACTCCCGTATCGAGCGACGGCTATGGTTTTTATTAAAATTTTCTTCCAACCTTTTATTCTGAAATCAGAAACCGTTGGGTAATATCCATTAAGTACGGTTTCAAAATTTTTAATTTTATTAATCATTTTAGGAGTAAGCCAAGGTGTTAAGGGGTTTTTCCTTAGGTCAAAGTTTTCCCATGAAGGTGATATCCAATCTTCTAGGTTTTCTGGAAACTTAAATCCCTGTTTGGTAATGGTTTCATACAATTTTGACCCCTCTGTTGGAACAGGGCTATATAGGTAGATAATAATTTCAGTATCAGGATTTATTTTCTTTATGTCTTTAATAAATTGGATATCCTGATCAATTTGATTTTGAACTTTTTCTTTGGAATCTGCGGGCATACCGAGGACAAATGAGTATTCGGGAATGATATCGAAAGTCTTTAATCTTCCTGCAAATGCCTTTATTTGCTCACTCGTTTGAGTGCCTCCCTTATCCATTTGAGCAAGAATTTCATCATTTCCTGTTTCGGCGCCCAGAAACACCATTTTTAGACCTGATTTACGCAAAAGTTTTAAGTCATCATCGGTATAGAGATTCATTGTATCTATTCTTCCTTCTCCCCACCAACTAATTCCTTGACCAATCATCAATTTCGCAAATTCTACAGTTCTTTTTCTCGAAGTAAAGAAGTTATTGTCGTGGAATTCTATGGCGTCAATGTTATAGTTTTCTTTGAACCAAGTGATGTCTTTAAAAATTCGATTGGCTGACATTCCTTTCCAACGGGCATTATAAATCGGCACGACTGCACAAAATGAACAAGTAAATGGGCATCCGAAACTGGAATGATATGCCAGGGTTTTGTTGCCAAGAAATGTTTTAGCTAAATAATTTTCTAATGGGTAGGTTTCATCAAGTTTGGAGTAAGGAAATGGGGGTAAATTATCCATATTCGGCAATGTTTCTTTGGCCGATATTTTAAATTCTCCATCACCTTTATAAATGAGGTTTTTTATTTGGTTGTAATCGAGGTTATTTTCCAAAGCATTTAATAACTCCGGAAATGCGGTGTCTCCTGGTCCATTAATTACAAAATCCACAGCACCACTATTTATACAAACTTGATATTGATTGCTGGCAAAATACCCCCCCCAAATTATGGTAACTTTTGGGAACAATTCACGCACCTTTTTGGATATAGGAATAGCCTGTTTTAGCTGAGGACCAGGCATTACGGTTAAACCTAAATATTTAATGCCTTTATCCCTTATGAGGGTTAAGATTTTTTTTTCTGGATTAGCTTCTAAATTGCCATCGATGAATTCATAGTGATATGTGCCATGGATAGATGCTCCGACTTGCAAAATACTATTTGGTATTCGATGCTTTGCGTCTGCACTTCTTGGATTGAAGATGATTATTAGGGGATTCACAAATCGAAGATATTAAGTTTCTTGTTATTCATGGAGTTAATCGCAATTGAGCAATAAATTTTCACAAGTTTAGTATGATTTGGTTGTATGTGCTGTTTATTTTTTGTTTTCTATTCCCATAGCCATAATTTCAGTATAATGTAAAAGCGATTAATGTAGCTTTATGCTGATCAACAACTAGTGCTAAAATTTTAACTGTTAATTGTCAATTCTCAAAAAATACCACCTGTATATTTTATCCTTAATTGGCTTTTTTACAGTGCGATTGGTTTTAGAATTTGATGGGTTTTATGGTCAAGATAGCTATGAGTATTTACGGTATACGGAAGCGCTTAAAGATTACTATTTAAATGGTACTGATCCTGGAGATTATTTCTGGCCAGTAATGTACCCGTTGATTTCGTCTTTTTTTAGCTTGTTAATCGATTCGAAATGGGTTCTGGTTCTGATTTCGTTTGGATCTTTTCTTGGTATTATCAGTTTGATTACTAAAATAATTGGTGAGTTATATCCTGCTAAGAAATCAGCTACCATTACTAACTTGTACGTACTGATTAGCTTTTGTTTTAGCCCCTATTTTTTTAGATCTTCTCTTATTGGAATGAGTGATATGTTGGCATGCTTTTTTGCAGTAAGCTCCTTGTATACTCTTTTAAAATACAATAAATATTTCCAATTAAAATGGGCAATTTTGTTTATGGTTGCGGCAGTTGCAGCTGTTATGACTCGTTATGCTAGTGCTGTGATGATTTTACCAATGGGGTGCTATTTTGTGTACTTATTATTGGCAGGAAAGCGATGGTTGACAATTGGGACTTCGATTGTAATAGCATGCTTAGTTTTGATGCCGCATTTCTTGATTCGCGGTGTAGGAAGTTTGAATTTCCTGGGCCATAGCTGGTTAACTAATTGGAATCCAATAAATTTTTTCGCACATTCTTTTGCTACTCATGATGGGTTTCAGGAGCATTCGTTTTCTAATTTACTTTATGTTTTTTCTCCGTTCGTACATCCAGGTTATTTATTGGTTGGCTCCGGTTTGCTCATGTTCTCCAAATTCAGATTAAAAAATGGTGCACCCTGGTATGTAGTAGCTGGAGTCTTTTTGTATTTGTTGTTCCTTGCCGGAGTTGAAATGCAAAATATGCGTTTTTTTGTGATTGTTTTTCCATTTTGTGTGTTGTTGTTTTATCCAGCATTTGTACGTGGTAGAAACAAACTCCCAAGAGTCCTTTTTTCAAGTGGAGTTATAGTGGCGATTCTGCTACAAACGGCTTATTTCACGTATAGTTTTTCCAAATTTCATAAGCAGCAGGCTCTTGAAAAATCAGTTGCAAAGAAAATAATTGATATGAATTTAAAAGGACCGATATATGCCTTTTCTTTGGACGTTGCGTTAACAAATAGGGGGGTTGTTAATGAATTTAAGAATTTATGGTCTACTAAGTTTGATAAATTTGAGTTGGGTTCGCATGTGCTTTTCAATCCTGAAAGCACGTTAAAACAATGGAAAGGGAGATCTCCTGTAATTAATTGGAATAAATTGTTGGCAGAATATCAGCTCACTCTTGTAATGGATTTTGGCGAAGGATGGAAACTGTACAAAATTGAGTAAACGAATCTTATATATAACACCTGGATTTCCAGCAGATGAATCAGATTCAACTTGCATTCCTGCATTGCAAGAATTTTTACTAGAGATTAGTAAGAACCTTGGAGGACAGCAAATAATTAGCTTGAATTATCCAGGTGCTGGAGACTACAAGTGGTTTGAACATTCTGTGAAATCATTAGGTTGGAATAATCCTGTTAAGGTTCAAAAAGTATGGTTGCTAAATTTTGCATTACCAGCCTTGCAGAAATTCGTTGATGAAAATTCCTTTGATTTAATCCATTCGTTTTGGATGACAGATGCTAGCTTAATTGGTGCGAAACTCGCAAGTTACGCTCAGGTGCCTCATGTTGTTACGATAATGGGGCAAGATGTAAAGCCTAATCTATTATTCAAACGCATTTTAAGATCTAAACCGAAATTAATTGCATTGTCTGCTTTTCAAGAGAGGTTAGTGCGGTCTTACGGACAAACAGCAGTCATTCCGTGGGGTTTATCAGATCATTGGTTTCCAAGGAAAATTAATAAAGGGGAAGTTGATATTGTGACTGTAGGTTCTTTAATTGACGTTAAGCGACCCGAGCAGCTCCTAACTATCGTAGCTCACTTGAAAAATGATTTTCCAGCTATTCGCGCCGCCTTCATTGGCGATGGACCTAATCGGAAATTTTTAGAAAATAAAAGTATAGCTCTAGGCCTTCAAGATAATATTGAGTTTCTCGGTGAGCTGAATAGGTCTGATGTGCTAGGGCATATTGCAAAAGCAAAGTTGTTGTTTCACCCTTCAAGATACGAGGGTTTTGGCATGGTGATTATAGAGGCGTTAGCCCTAGGTGCCCAGCCGATAGCTTATTCTACGGGGGTGGCTGGTGAAATCGACAAGGTTATCATTATCAACAGTACAGATGAAGCTGTACAAGTTGCTGGAAGTTATTTAGCTGGAAAACTCCCTGCACTTCAATACAATTCTGATTATGCCATCAGCAAGACGGTTGAAAAATACAAGAGACTATATAATAAGCTGTTAGAATAATTGATAGCCCCAATGATGCGAGGATATCAGTTATATTCCTTCGTTTATTGGGTCACTTATTAGCAGGTAAATTATCGTTAATTTTTAAAGACAACCATTGTTCAATTGTAGTAATAAGTTTGATTTTTTCGACCTCCGTCATGTGATTAATTCTAGCATTTCCGTGGTGTTTCCCTTCCATGAAAAACCAAATAGAATGGTCTTTTTTAATAGGTGGAACTGCTGTTGCCGACCAAGTGTCTATGCTTCCGTATATATAAATGAACGCATTATCTTCTGTTTGTAGCCAGCTATTTATGTTTCTTAAAAGATCTCCGCTAAAAGGTGCCTTCATCTTGTTTGGCAAAAAAGTAGCATGTGGATTACTTGTAGTAGGGATTGCTGCCAATAGTTTTTCAAATCCTTTTGTTTGATAACCATAATAACCCATCTCTGTTGCTGATTGATAATAATGCGGGCCATACAGCTCAATGATTTCGTCACTAAAAAAAGTGATACTAGAAACTCGTTCAAAATAGATGACCAGGGCTTCAAGAGAATCCTTTGCGTTAGGAATAGCATTACAGCTATGTCCATATTGCCAAAACGAAAATGGAAATTCTAAAACAGCATATTCAAATGCCTCCTCAATAGTCAAATAGGTATAGCTGGCATCCGATTCTTTGTTGTTCAATACCAGTCGGCGCAAAATTTCTTCCCGATTTTCAAGAAGCCGTATTTGAACCGCCTTAAGCTTTTCACGGCATTCAGCTGACCCAATTGTGTCGAGAAATGCATAGATTCTTTGGTCTTCGTAAGCATTGTTAATCGGTGCCACATAGGGCACACTTAAGTCAACGTCATTGGGATAAAAATATCGATAGAAAATTGTAGTAGTTCCGCCTTTACTTATACCTGTGCTGATCCACTTTTTTGAATATATTTTTTGGAATAATTGATTGATATGATGCAAGTCGGCGGATGCTTGCTTTAAATTAAGGTAGTCGTAATTAAGTGAATCGGGAAGACTTTCTCCAAAATAACGATGTTCAATGGAAATTTGATTTGCGTTTAACAACTCAGACAGCTCGCAAATAGTATTTTTTTTTCTATTGTATCCCTCAGTAACCATAACCATTGGGCGTTTGAATCCTTTATGACTAAGAAAAACCTTTTGATAGAAAAAGCCTGCTAATGTATCGCTATGATTTAGGGGTTGCTTTATTTTTATTTCATAGGCGCATTCGAAATTTGTTGGAAGTTCAATTTTTTTAAATTGGACGTCAGGTAGTTGTGACATGAGTTTTTCTAGCTCCTTTGTTTGTGCAGAAGCAAAAGCAAAGAATCCAAAAAGTAAAGTAGCGAAAAGAGAGAGTTTCTTCAATTTAATTGTGTTGATGATAGCAGAGCCATTATTACATATAAAGTCAACTTGCTCCTTCAATATACAAATTAGGTAAACGTTTCAACCAAACTACCCATATCTCCATTTTGGAAATCGAGAATGGCTTGTTTAACTTCTTGCTCAGAGTTCATTACAAATGGGCCATAAGTGGCTACTTTTTCTCCAATAGGCTCTCCAGATAATACAATAAATCGGCATTTTTCGGTTATCGTAATATGTACTTCATCACCATCATTATTAAGCCAAACCATATCCTTTTCTTTGATTATTTTGTCGTCAATGTTCAAGCCGCCATTAAGCACGTAAATAAGTGCGTTAAAATTTCGAGGAAGTTCGATTGAAAATGTTGATTTTCTATCTCCTGCAACTCTAAGCAAAGTTTGAGGACTGTAGGTTTTAGCTGGCCCTTCTACGCCTTCAAATGTGCCAGCTATGATACTAATCGTGGCGTTGTCTTTCTCTATTTTAGGTGTGGTTTCATCAGAAATAGGGAGATAATAGGGTTCCTCCATTTTATATTTAGACGGCGTATTCACCCAAAATTGGATAAATTCGTTTTCACCACCATTCTCAGCTAGTTCTTTTCCAGGCCTTTCACTATGTACAATGCCTTTTCCTGAATGCATCCACTGTGTTCCTCCAGCAGTAACTACTTTATTATTCCCAATCGAATCCTGGTGATGTAAACTGCCTTTGAATACAAAAGTAACCGGTGAGAAACCTCTGTGAGGGTGTGGACCGACGCCTATTTCACTTTGTTTGCCTCCAGCTTTCAATGGTTGATTCCAATGGTGAATGAGCAAGAAAGGATCTATTTGATCCACTTCTTTTGTCGGTAATGGTTGGTCTAGTAGATGCCCTCCCATATTCACCATTTGAGATGCTATTATTTTTTTAATTGTGCGTATGTTCATATTTAAAACGCTTTTCTTCTCTAAAATCTCAAAGTAGTTAGAAAACGAGAAATAGCTACTATATAAGACGGCTTTATTGTGCTAAAAAGAAAGAGATGACTCTTTTGGTCAAAACGGCTATATAAGGTAGTTATTAATCTGTATGCTTGCAGCTTTCCAGGCCTTTGCTGTGAGTGACTATTTCTTCTTTGTCATAAGATAATTGATGATTTAAGCCATTGGATTCAAAAACACCATAAAATGGAGATGGAGCAGGCACTACTTCTGTTGGAAACCAATTTCTTTTGGTGTTATAATTGACTAATAAAAATAAACCATCTTGTGTGCCATTGGCGCCAAATCGCTCTAAGTTCCCCGTCCATAATTTAGAGCCAAGTTTTTTCACTAAAATTCGATTGATTTTTTTTAAATTTTTGGAAGGCATACCTATTTCATTGACACATAGAATCTGTGACAAGTCAAAGGATTTCGAATGGTTGAAATTATTTAAATCGTATCTGACGATGAATTCAAGAATATTGCCTGCTGGATCTAAAAAATAAACAGAATCAGCATTCCATTCTTTGGAAGCGGGTTCAATAACTCGACCGTTTTCATACGAAATAATGGCTACTCTTTTGTTTAGCCATTCTATTGACTCATTGAGTTTATTCGAAGGGATCAGAAAGCAATAATGATAAATGAATGACTTTTCAGACTCCTTGAATGTCAATTTGGAGTGCCCTACCTGTACACTAAAACTTGACGTTGATTCTTCGATGATTTTGAATCCTAGAATGCTACTATAAAATTTCAGCTGATTGGAAATTTCATTGGTGTAAAGGGTAAGTTCTATGATTTTCATAAGAAACTATTGTATATGGACACTTGTCATAAATTAATCCATGTTCTTAACAAAGTACGCTTTTTACCCTGTCGTTCATTGTCTTCGTATTTGGTTCTGTTATGACAAATAAAATGGTTGTTAATGAACAGCATATCGCCTTGTTCCATTTTATAATAGAATAGATTGTCTTTGATTTGGAAATACTCATCAATTCTGTCTAGTGCTTTAATGAGCTCAGGCGAAATGAAGGTTTGAGACCGTTGATGGCCAGTAATAATCCAATAACGCATATATCTAAATTGGAATAAATCATTATCAAAAGAAAAAACTGGGAATCTGTTTTTTTTAATTGCTTCGATATCGGCTTTACTGCCTGGAGTTATTACGTCTCGGATTATGGGTTCAGAAAGCACTTGTACACTTTCAGGATAATAATTTTGCATCCATTGCAATAAATCATGTGCATTTGCAAATATTGATTCACCACCGATTTCTGCCGGTTGCAGGCACAATAAGCCAACAATATCGGGACTGTAGGACAAGGCGGTGCTATCAGTGTGAAATCCAGTTGAGGCACTGGTCTTTGAAACTGGTATGGCTTCTTTTGTATGATCGAGATTTCGATCTCTAACTTCAAAAAGTTCTCCATACCGACTATTAAGCTGACCCAGTCCTTGAGCAATGGCATAATACAAGGATTTTAATTGCTTGTCAGTTAAATGATAATTCCCCAATTTGAAAAGTAAAACGCCGGGACTTTTTGTTAGACTATTTATTTGCTTAGAGGTCCAAGAAAAGAGGTCGTTGAAAAAGGGTTTATTTGCGTCAAACTGAATGGACTCCTTATCAACGGTGTAATCTTCAGCGATTAAATTAGGGCAATTTTTTATAAATCGGATAGGGACAGCACGTTCGATTAGCTCTGGTGAAGGACCACTGTCTGGCCAATCATAATTCGTGGTGTATTTTTTTTCAGTCATATTTTTTGAACTTTGAAAGCCATATGTAAAGGGAGGTCTTTCAAAGGAGTAAAAAAAGATTCATCTAATGCAATGTGCTCTTGATTAATGTGCAGTTCATATACTTCAGGCATTAATTTATATTTAGCTGCGTTTAGACAAGTGAAATAATCTTGAATCGTCTTATGAACACATTGAACATTAACGGGTTTTCCATCTCTTCGCCAGATTTCGCCTGGGAAAAGAATATTTCTTCCAGAAAAATATCCTCCCTTCACATCAAAGTAAAAAGGATATTTGTCTTTTTTTAGATAGGCAAGTAACGGATGCGGTACAGAAAAAATAAAATGACCTCCTGGTTTAAGCAGTTGCAATACCTTCTCCATGGTCGCTTGAGTTTCTTCAAAAGAAAGGTAATTGAATAAAAACATGGCGATGACTAAATCATATTGTTCATTGGCATCAACTTTTAGTTGAGAAATATCCTGAACCTTATACGTTGCGTTCTCAATATTTTGATTTTCTTTTTCACGCAATGCGTGTGAAATCATTTTTTCTGAGATATCAATACCGTCTACATGCTTTGCTCCTCGCTTGAGCATTTCGCGTCCAACATATCCTTCACCACATCCAATATCTAAAATTTTTAAATTCTTTAAGGGTTCGCAAAGGTTCAAAACAAATGGTCTAGCCGAGTAATCAGACAGTAATACGGCTTCTTTTCTGCTCCAGGAGTCAGCCTGATTATTATATAGCTGCTGCGTGTTCTCTTCTACTTTCATTAGATAATTTTTTTGATCTTTCGTACATCGAGTCCCAAAACATGTTTCTTAAATTAAGCGCTTTGAGCATTCCCTTTCTTATTTCGTGGTAATTGTTTGGGTTTTCTTCTACCATATCCTTTGCAATTTGAATCATGATTTTTCCATGTTCATCATCAATTTCAGAATGTAACTCAAAAAATACGTAATCGTATTTATCGATATCCGAATGTCTTTGAATTCCGAGTAAGATGTGCTTGTAAATGTGTTTTACCACACTTTCTGTCCCAATACCAATGGCTCCAATAACTTCTGCTTCTGAGCCATTGTATAAAATATCAAGAAACATTTCGCGCCATATTTCGACGGACTCATCAATTTTAGATTTAGAATCAATTCCTAAGGAATTTTTAAAGCGCTGAAACAATTCTGGGTGGGAAATCCCTTGAACCCATTCGTCTTCAATTCCTAATTTATGAAGTAATTCTAATTCATCCTGGTCAATATTTCCACTTTCCTCATTTAAATTATCCAGCAGATGATTTCTGTGAGTTGTATTGGTCATTTTAGAAATGGCTGCAGTCAAAAACCGAGGAAACCAGGAGGTGTAGCCGGCATATTGAATGGCAAAGTCCTTGATTGCTAATTGCGAATTATTCAAGGTGCCATCTTTTAATGCAATTAGGTAAGGATGATGCACAGCCTTGTGGTCCTGGGCTTCCAGGACTAAATTATCAATGTTACACATGAGCAAAATTTTAAGTGATATGGTTATCAAATTAGCCAATAAAGATAAGGCCACAAGCGGTTATTCAAATGATTTAACTTGATTATTTGCAGAATTTATTGACTCGGCTTTCAAGAATGAATTTTTCCAGATAAATATGAAACTAAAAACTCGACTACTTCCGGGGTGCAAAGAGACTTCAGGATAAGCGATTTTTATGATCAATATTATCTTGCTATTTTTTGAAGTCCTCCATATAATAACTGCCTTTGCATAGAATTTTCCAGAAACAGAAGTCATGATTGAAAAGCCTTTGATTTTTTTTTATTGATCTTGTAATCATCATCTTTGACAACAGGTATCACTCAGTTGCTTCTCTTGAAACACTGGATTTTGTTAAGAAAATGATTGAATTGAGTTAGATATTCGGAGGCGAAAAGTGGTGTTTTTTATTATTTTTTA
>JABJPZ010000226.1 GCA_018663635.1 Crocinitomicaceae bacterium | reverse complement strand
GTCCGATTAAAACGTTTCTATTTTTATTGATGCAGTAGCCGGCGGTTCCACCGCTAGGCAGTGGCACAGTGATTGGGGGAACCGGCAATGAGATCGTACCAATGATTGGAATTGATGCAGATGCACTGACCGCTATTAAGCCCGAGGTTCCATCAATGCCGTAATCACCCCCGTCGCCACCAATGACATTGGGCGTGATTGTAATTGAAACGGGACCGATAGGAATAGAAATCGGGACATTTAAAACACCTCCATCTCCAGGAGTTGCTATTAATCCGTTACTAGCATCAGTTCCGTCCGCCCATATTGGCAAGGGGATTGCACCAGAAGTACCACCTGAGCCATCTGCGCAGCCTCCACCTCCACCAGCACCTATTCCAAGAGTAAACGTTCCAATAACGGGAATGCTGAATGTCGTACCTAATCCAACAGAGGCACCCCCACCACCCCCACCAAAGACATGCCCAGAATTAATGATCGTTGTTTTTGTTGTAAGTGAAAGTGCATCACCTCCATCCTCTCCTACATTTCCAAATGTTGCTACTGCTCCTCCGGTCGCCCCATCGCCTCCTTCTGCTTCAACAAGGCCAAGATTTCGGATGCCCACGTGCGATAAATTATCAAGATTGCCAGAATAAAAAGCGGGTATAGTGGGATCCGTACTGCTAACTACAATTCCAGGATCTATATCAACAACAACGCAAATAGGTATTCCAATGCCTGGTAAACTATTGATCGCTTGCAAATCATAATCAGAGATGGCTGCTGAAATAGATACTTCGTAACAACTGTCGATTGTAAGATAGAAAACCTCGACTTGAATATTACTATTGCAAATACCTTGAATGGCAATGGGGTAAACGCCCGGGTCATCGAAAATACTGGTAACAATTGTAACGGTAGATGAACCACTACCAAATACAGTGTCCTGTGATAAATTAGCAGACGTGAGAGGGGGTAAGCTATGGAGTAAAAATAAGCTAGCAGTTTGTGGTATAAGGGAAGTTTGGTTAACTGTAAGACTGAAACTTAAACTGTCCGAGAGTATACGGTCAATAGTGCCATTAGCTGTATCTAAAACGATATCGAAAAAGCATTCGTCACAAGATTTTTGATAAGAATGCATCCAGCATTCTCCATTGAAATATTGAATAGTGCTATCCGTAGTGTTAAATATTACCAATCCATCTGCTGGTACAGAAATAGCATCTCTTTCAATCGAAGTCATCCTAGGTGGCAGGAAACCCATCTCATTGGATTCAAGATGGAGTATTGCCGTAGAATCAGGTGTGTTTGTGTTAATACCAACGTTTTGGCTCCAATTAATAATTGAAATCAAAATCAGGACTAAAAGTAAAGTACTTCTCAACACAGTTAAATTTCTTTGAATGAATAAATCATTTGATTCATTCCTTCGTTGAATCTATTAATTCTTTTTTCAATAACCCAAACATGAAGCTGATACAATTCATTTTTACTCATATAATAAGCAATTTTATATCGGATTGGGTATCCACTTTCATCCGTTTTGAACTCATGGATAGTACAAGGCATTTTATGAACGACCGTATCTGAATTACTAATCCAATCTAATGAAGCCATGTACGTGGTATAACGTGACTCTGTGGTGTTAATGTAATGATTAAATACTGCTTTTTCTGTGAATTTTTGCAAGTTGTTTCGTTCTTGATAATTGTCGACGGTTTCGTGAATAACCTTAAAATAAAATTCTTTTAAGGTATTACCGTATTCAGTTAGTGCATATGGATCGTGATTACCAATATCAACCATGGTCTCTTCTATATCTAAAGAAAATAAATTTTCAAAGTGTTTGTTTTCATAGCGTGCATTTGCTGAACACCCTATCAGATGCACCATAACAGCGGATAAGAAAGCGAATTTTAATACTGTATTCATACGACCGTTCAATCAGCTAGAGGTTTTATTTAGAAAGAAAAATACAACAATTCAGATAACTTTTGTGTACTGTGATGGTGTACTTAGGTTTAATTATTGAGTTGTTCTTTAGCTTGTTCTGTATAATAGCCTCCCTTTTCAATAATTTGTTGTAGTAATCCATTTCCTTGTCCAAACTTATTTAATGC
>JABJPZ010000225.1 GCA_018663635.1 Crocinitomicaceae bacterium | reverse complement strand
CTGTACCCATAAACCGCCTGATTGATCCCACCATGATGCACTCGGTCTACTATCGTATCTCCTTTTACATGGTTCTCATCTAGAAAAATAGCTTGATTAACCTGTGTTTTATAAATCCCTGTCTCAATTATTTTACCCTTAAGTAAAACTTCTCTTTTCTTTCCTATGTTTACTGACACTATTTTCATAATATATCAAAGGTCAAAAAAAAAGTCAACCCAATAGCTAGAAGATTAAGACTATTTGCTTCGGCAAGCTAGAGACAACTAATTATTGATGATTTCGAGTCAATTCTATTCTTGAATGCAATAATATTTTAATTAAAAAACATTTAATTGTATTTGCATTACTCTAATTTTCTCATTGTTTTGATAGCTTTACCACTGAATAAATCTATTACGATGCCTAGACTACTCCCAGTATTGACTTTTTGTGTCGCGTTTATATATCCTCACTTGGTTCATAGTCAAATTAATGAGCAACAAACGGGTGCCTGGTACATGTATTTTTTCAACACAACCTTTAAGGAGAGCTGCTGGGGAATTCAGGGTGACATTCAGTATCGAAATTGGAATTTAGGCGGAGATCTTGAGCAGCTTCTATTGAGGGGGGGGCTGACCTATAAACCTAAAAACGCTCAAATTAAATTTACCCTTGGATATGGTAATGTTCAAACAGGAGCATACGGCCCCTCTAAAACAACATCAATTGAAAGTAGAATCTATCAGGAAGCACTTTTTCCAAATAAAATTGGAAATCGTTTTTTACTTACTCATAGATTTAGATTAGAACAGCGGTTTTTAACTGATCAAAATCTGCGAACACGATTTCGATACAACTTGTTTCTAAACATTCCGTTAAATAATGCCGAATTGGTGCAGAAGACCATTTATTTAGCATTATACAATGAATTATTTGTAAACGGTCAACGGAACATAGGAAACGGACGTCAAGTTGAATTGTTTGACAGGAATCGCGCCTACACTGCTCTGGGATATGTGCTAAAACCCAAATTAAGAATTCAATTGGGCGCTATGCGGCAGCTTACAGATAGTTGGGGCAAAACGCAACTGCAGCTGAGCCTGCACCACAAATTATAGAATAATCCAAAAAGTGAGTCTAGCTATGCAATCAACTCATGAAGGAATTGTTTAGATTTGATGTATCTATTTTGACCCGTCCAAAATAAACGCTTTAAATTGTTGGTTCTTTAGTTGCACTTAAAATTGCTAAATTACATTAATTAACCACGGCTTATTTATTATGGGAAAAATCCATTGCCCCGTTTGCCATTCTGATTTAAAAAAAGAATTATCGGCATTATCTGATGCAGATAAAAAACTAGCTCTTATCATTCTGTTTTGTCAAAACAACTATAATACAATCCATCCTGACACATTTAGTTTTATTAAAATCGGATTGAAAATTGCCGGAGATTTTGGATTAAAAAATGACGAAAATATACTCAATACCTACTATGCTTTTTATCTTCTTCACCATGAAAAGCGCAATAAAGCAATTGACGTATGCAATAGTATTCTTCCTGGTCTATTAAAAAAGCGCAACTACAATGAATTCGGGCTAGCGATTATCATTTTAAGCCAGATTGAATGGGCGAAAGGAAATCTTGAAAAAGCTTACGAAGTAGTTGGAATGGGGTTTGATCTGCTTAAAAATAAAAAAAACAAGCATCGTGCGTTAATTCGTTTAAATTGGATTTTAGGTGGTTTTTCTCTTGACCTTAATGAAATTGAACTGGCATTGCATCATTATCAAATTAGCAACAAGCTGTGCGTGGATGAAACGGACTTGGGGATGATCTCTTATGTTAAAATTGGTCTTGGCAGTGTTTACAAAAACAAAAAGAACTATCCACCAGCATATGGGCTCTTTAAAGAGGCTTTAGCAGCTAGCCAAAAAAATAAGCTTTGGCTAGTTGAATCTCGATCTTATTTTGAATTGGGGTCCATTGAGATGGCACAAAAAAATTATACTAAAGCACATGAATTACTAAAAAACAGTTACGATATCCGCAAAAAAAACAAAGCTTTTCCAGCGCTTGTTTCAAGTTTAAATTCACTCGCCGAATTAGACTTAGAAATGCATAATTTAAAACATGCTAAAAGCAAATTACGAGAGGCTGAGTCCATTTGTATAGATAAGAATTTGCGAGCAAAAATGTCTTCCGTTTTATTGTTGATGGCTAAATTAGCAGAGACAACTAATGACTATAAATCCGCCTTAAACTATTATAAAAAACATACCCAGCTCGAAAAAGAAATTTCTAAAATCACAATAGAAAATCGGAACCAATACTTAAAGTTAAATTACAATGCAAAGAAAACAAAACAAGAGAACGCCCTTCAACGATTGACGAATCGAAAACTAAAAACAGCACTTGAAAAAGAAAAAGAACTAAACGAACTAAAATCTAGATTTGTTAGTGTGGCGTCTCATCAATTTAGAACACCGATGGCTATTATTCAATCGAATACTGACCTGGTTGATCTTATTGTTCAAAAGAGTGACTCTCAACTATCAAGGCCTATTTTAAAAGCTAATGGTCGAATTCAAAGAGAGATTCAAACAATGGTGGGGCTCATGGACGAAATCTTAGTTCTTGGGAAAATAACCTCTGGGAGCACCCTAATATTAAGACCTAGAAATACTAACCTGGAGGATTTGTGCCAAGAGGTTGCCTCTGCATTTAACGAGTTACAAGATGAAAGCAGGGAAGCTATTATCATTACTTCGGGCAGAACAAAAAACGTAAATATTGATCGAAACTTATTTAAACACATATTGAATAATCTTCTATCGAATGCCTTTAAATATTCCTCTGAAATTGATCCAAAAATCAAAATTGAATATGAAGAACATACTGTAAAAATCTCTATTATTGATGAAGGAATTGGAATACCGGTAAAGGACCTCCCTAATCTTTTTACTCCTTTCCACCGTGCAACAAATGTGGGAGATATTAAGGGTACAGGACTTGGATTATCCATAGTAAAAGAATATGTAGAGCTTCATGGAGGTACTATCGATGTCCAATCCAATTTAAATAATGGTTCTTGCTTCATCATTGATTTGCCTTATGTAAAAGAATAAACGAAATCGCTTAGTTGTTGAATTGAATAATGATTTATTTTGGACTATGACATTATTAGTTTTAGCTGCCGGAATTGGTAATCGTTACGGAGGACTTAAACAGTTTGATCCTATCGGGCCCAATGGCGAGGCTATTGTCGATTATTCAATCTTTGATGCTATTCTATTGGGCTTTACAAAAATTGTTTTCGTTATACAACCCTCATCTCATTCGAAACTTCAAAATCACATTCTAGACAAGTTTGGCACTGAAATACGTGTGGCATACGTCTATCAGAAATTGTCTGAATTACCAGGTAATAAACAAATTAATCCAAGGCGCACAAAACCGTTGGGTACGGGTCATGCTGTATGGAGTGCAAAAAACGAAATCAAAGAACCTTTTGTAGTAATAAATGCCGACGACTTTTACGGCAGAAGCGCTTTTCGTTTAATTACCGAACACTTTCAAAACTCTAGGGAGCACTGTTTAGTTGGTTATTCGATTCGAAATACTTTATCTAACAACGGTTCGGTTTCAAGAGCCATATGTAACTTCAACCAACTAAATGAACTTCAGTCATTAAAAGAGCATACTCAAATTTATGAGAAGAATGGGAGTTTCTTTTATTCAGAAAACAACAGTATGTTTTCATTGACAGGTAATGAAGTCGTATCAATGAATATGATTGGGCTCACGCCTGCTATCTTTGATACAATTGATAAGGGATTATCCTCTTTTCTAGACAAACTGGGATCATCTTTAACAAGGGAATATTATTTACCAAGCGTTTTATGCGATTTGATTGAAAAGAAAAAATCGAGCGTAAAAGTACTACACACAGTTTCAAAATGGTTTGGGGTAACTTTTCGTGAAGATAAGCAGGAAGCCATTAAGAAAATAAACACCTTAATAGAGTCCGGTGAATATCCTAAAAATATTTGGCTCAATTGATATGAACTTGGTTAACATTATAAGTGAATTTCAAATACAAGGAAAAGTATTGGAAATTACTGCAATTGAATCTGGCCACATCAATACAACGTATGCCGTTACTTCGGAAAACGAATCTAACACCGACTATATTCTTCAAAAAATAAACTGTACGGTATTCCAAAATATTCAGGAGCTCACTTCGAATACCATTAGAATCACCAATCATATCACTGAGAAAATTTCACAAAACGCAGGTTCTTTCGTACACGAAGACTCCTTATGTGTTGTCTACACGAAAGGTGGGAGTGGTTTTTATCAAGATAATGAAGGCAGTTACTGGCGCGTTTTTAAGATGATTTCAGAAACCAACACGATTGAAATATTATCCAACAAATCACAAGCAAATTTGATCGGTCGGGCATTAGGCGAATTTCATCAGCTACTTTCAGATCTGCCCCCAACGGCACTTTATGATACAATACCTAAGTTTCACGACACTCTACATCGTATTGAACAATTAAAAGACAGTATCCGCAAAAATACGGTTGGCAGGCTGCCAGCGATTAGCAAGGACATAAATTGTGTTTTGTCTTTCGAAGCAGAAATTAAGGAGGGATTAAAAAATATGCTTCATGATGAAATTCCCTCTCGTGCTATTCACCAAGACCCAAAACTTGGGAACTTATTATTTGACAAGGACAATAATGTAGTTTGTCTTATTGACTTAGACACTACAATGAATGGTTATTTGTGCTATGATTTTGGAGATGCTGTAAGGGGTGGTATGAATACAAGTAAGGAAGATGAAATAGATTTGAGACGTACTTCAATCAATATGGAATTTTTCAAAGCGTTTACCATTGGATACTGCAACAGCACGAAATCATTTATCTTACCTGAAGAAGTCATGACCCTTGCGTTTGGTGTTAAATTAATCACTTATGAGCAGACAATTCGTTTTTTTACTGATTATTTAAATGGTGATGTCTATTATAAAACGCAGTTAAAAGATCACAATTTAATTAGGGCCAGGTGTCAATTAGAACTATTCAAGAAAGCGCGACAGCAATATCCTTTAATGCATAAATTTGTGCTAGAATCTTATGCTAAAATCTGAATAATTTACGGTGGTATTCTGAGTAAATTCTGATCCGGCATGTCTAAATTATTGCCGGCACAAATCAAATGGATTTGTATCTTTAGCGCACCTTATGTCTAGTAAAAATTTTATTATTACAGGTGGTCCTGGTAGTGGAAAAACAGCTATTATAAACGAATTAAGTCATAGGGGTATCCCTTGCTTTAGTGAAGTCGCCAGGTCCGTTATTATTCAAGAAATGCGCGTTCAATCTGATGCGTTACCTTTTAAAAACGTTCTTGCCTTTACAAAGAAAGTTGTTGCAAAGATGCAATCCGACTTAACCCAGTGCACAAATGACACCGTCAACTTTTTTGATCGGGGAATACCAGATTCAGCGGGTTACTTAATTCATGAAAATGTTAAAATCCCATCCTATTTAGATGATGCGATTACCAATTCTAATTATGAAATTGATGTTTTTATTGCTCCTTATTGGCAAGCAATCTATTCAACGGATAATCAGCGGATTGAATCTGCCGCCAAGGCCAAAGGAATTTCCGAGGCATTACGAACGGTATACAAACAATATGGTTTTAACCTCATTGACATCCCTTTTCTTCCGGTTACAGATAGAGCTGAGTTTATTTTAAATCACATTAATTAAACACAGCTTTATGGTAGTGGACATTTATGAAGAGGGGATTACTTTCCTTCCTGCAACATCTTTTTCATTTTCTTGTCCTTCTGCATAGGGTTATTTCTACCATCGGCACCCCATCTAAAGGATTGATTTTTGAATACTTGAAATTTGCTTTGAATTGGTTTTCTCGGCAAACTGTTATTCGAAACATCAGTGTCTGCAGTTTCTAAGAATGGATCCAAGTATACTTCTACCACTTCTTTTTCAAAGAAGAAAACTTTAGACACCTTTTTATTGTCTTTTTTCCAGATTTCTGCAGGAATCCTGACAACTTCGGTTGTTTGATCTGCAAAAGTGAACTCCAAAATAATCGGCATTACCAAGCCTCCAATATTTTCGAAAGAAATTTCGTAATAATTATAATTGGCACGAATCAATTCTAGCTCCTCTTTGGTAAGTCTTGACGCGTACTTTTCATACTCTTTTTGATCGATTATTGTCGCATCTAAGGGATCGTATGAATTGTAAAAATCATTTAAAGAATCATCTTTTTCATTCATCGTTTCTTTAATCGATTTTCGATTTCTAATGTCGCCAATAAATTCCCGCTCCTGTGCCCGAATTGCTTTCTTTTCAGCACTTTCCTTTTTTGGTTCTTTTGTGTCAATTTTAAACCATTTAATATCGTTCATGGCAATATCTGTATGATCCGTTGTATAAAACCAGCCCCTCCAAAACCAATCTAAGTCTACTCCGGAGGCATCTTCCATCGTTCTAAAAAGATCTTCTGGAGTGGGATGTTTAAACATCCATCGCTGCGCGTACATTTTAAATGCATGATCAAAGAGCTCCCTTCCCATAATCGTTTCACGTAATATGTTCATCGCAGTAGCAGGTTTGCCATAAGCATTATTGCCAAACTGATGTATCGATTCGGAATTAACCATTATCGGAGATATGAAATTTTTATCTCCTTTCATATAATCCACTATTTTATATGCGGGCCCTCTTCTGGAAGGGTAATTCCTTTCCCATTCTTGTTCTGTCAGGTATTGTAAAAAAGTATTCAGACCTTCGTCCATCCAGGTCCATTGGCGCTCATCCGAATTAATGATCATCGGGAAATAATTGTGACCCACTTCATGTATGATTACGCCAAGCATTCCATACTTCGTTCTTTCTGCATAAGTACCATCACTTTCGGGTCTCCCACCATTAAAACAGATCATTGGATATTCCATTCCAATGTCTTTTGCATGTACGGAAATAGCAACTGGATAAGGATAATCAAACGTGTGCCTGGAATACACCTTTAATGTGTGCGCAACAACTTTTGTCGAATATCTCTCCCACAATGGGTTTCCTTCTTTTGGATAATAGCTCATGGCCATAACGCGCTTACCAGATAATTTTACGGCTTGGGCATCCCAAATAAACTTCCGCGAGCTGGCAAATCCGAAATCTCTGACATTTTCAGCATAAAAAGTCCACGTTTTACGAGATTTAACCCTTGATTTTTCATTGGCCAAAGCCTCTTCTGGAGTCACAATCATTACGGGTTTATCAAATGTGTTTTGTGCCTTTTTCCACCTGTTTTGCTGCTCTGTTGACAATACTTTAGATGCGTTCTTCAACTCTCCTGTAGAAGCCACCATGTGATCTCCCGGAACGGTAATATTAACCTTGTAATCACCGAAAGGCAAAGTGAACTCACCACTGCCAAGAAACTGCTTGTTTTGCCATCCCTCGACATCATTGTATACACACATTCTTGGAAAAAACTGAGCAATGGTATATAAATAATTCTCTTCCTTGGGAAAATACTCATAGCCCGATCTTCCCCCGATTTCCTGTCGGTCATTGATATTGTACCACCATTTAATTTTAAAAGTAAAAGACCCTTTGGGCATCAGGGGCTTTGGAAGGTCAATTCGCATCATGGTCTTATTAATGGTGTAATTCAAGTTTGCTCCTTTGGCGTCTTTCACCTCTTCAATCTTGAATCCGCCATCAAATGTTGAGTGCAGCCTTTTTAACTGCGAAATAGGCATATTGGGTTGAATATTTCCTGTTTGAACTAACTTGGAGTCCGAATCCAAGGCCCGCACATTTTGGTCAAGCTGCAGCCATAAATATTCCAGCTTATCTGGACTGTAGTTCGTGTAAACAATGGTTTCCTCTCCTAAAAGCTTTTGAGAATCATCATTCAGTTCAATATTCATCGTGTAATCCGCAGTATTCTGATAATAGGCATACCCAGGAGCTCCTCCTGCCGTTCTATAAGCATTGGGGGTTGCCATTTCTTCTTTCAGTTGTTTGAACTTATTGTCATTAATATTATCAAACTGACCTTTAACACCAATAGTCAGGGCGAGCATCACTATAGTAATTACCGTTTTCACCATGTTAATTCAATTTCTTTATGCGTTTTATTTTTATTAAACACTTCGCTTAATACCCGTTTTCCAAGATTGAAATAAAGAATATTTTCTTGGGCAGGGCAAGTGTTGACTAATATCGTATTAACCACAGTCATTCGATTATTCAATAAGACATTTTTAATTTCAAAATAGAGATAAAGCGTCTCGTCTAATTCGACTTCTTTTCCGATAAAGCTTAATCTGCGACTACTATCTGCCAGGCTAATAAGGAAATGATCAATGATGTAATTCGTTATAAGGTCATCTGCTGAACTCAATTCTTTTGCAGAACCTAATTTCAAATCTGCTTTATTGTTTTGAAGAATAGCCTTTTCAAAATCATGAGCAATTAGCTTAAATGTTAGCTCAATGCTTTTATTTGCTCGATTATAATCCATCGTGCAAATACTGACATGATATTCATGAGCTGTGCACTTTAAGTTACACACTGAAATAATTGTCAAAAGAACAATTAACTGCTTAAAATGGTTAAATTCAAACATCACTTTGATAGAAATTAATTCTACGATAGCCCAAATATAACAATTCAAAAAATCTGGAGAATGATTCATTTTATTTCCTTGTACTCACTAAAACAATGTACAACACCAGCTATTTACTCTAGGATAACAACCCATTAAAAGTTAAGGACACTTATGAAATCTACATTATTGGATACATTCAAATCTCGAGAGAAAGTGAAGAATTATAAGTTTTCAGTTGTGGGTAGTTCTGTTGAACTAAAATTTAAAATTGAACAAAATCAAAGGAGTTAAAAAAATATCGGGAGAAAAAGATGATATCGAAAAGTTAAATCAAATTATTAACTTTTGTAGAGATAATTATAATATAGCTCATGACAAAACATACAGTTTAGCTAAATCGGGGATAGAAATATGTGAAAAATTAACCTTATCTGCGGAGAAAAATATTTTAGAAACTTATCTCGCTTTTTTTTTGTGGCACAATAATGAACCTCAAAAATCCCTCTCAATCATCTACTCAATTTCAGAAAAATTATTAGCTAATAAAAATTATTTAGAATTTAGTCTTGGAGTCATTATCACAAGTCTAATAGAATGGGCCAAAGGAGAAGTAGAACTAGCCTTTAATACAATTAATCAAGCTTTTGAAGAGCTGAAGAATCAAGAAAACACAAAAGTTGCCATTATTAGGTTAAACTGGACCCTTGGTGTCTTTTATTTTGATCTTGATGAAATTGAGGATTCATTACGCCATTATCAGTTAAGTAAGAATTCACTTGACCACGAAACTGATTTTAGCGTGGTTGCATATATCAATATCGGTCTTGCGACAGTCTATAAAAAAAAGCTGGAATTAGAAAAAGCAGAAAAATTGTTTGAAGAGATCCTAGTTTATAGTCAAACAAATAACATTTGGATGGTAGAGGCCAGGTCCTATCATGAATTGGGCATGTTGGAGCAACTAAAAGAAAACTTCGACAAGGCCTATCGTCTGTTTTCAAAAAGTTATGAAATAAGGTTAGCAAATAATGCTAGGCCTGCAATGGTCACAAGTCTTATTTCAATGGCTCAAATTGATATAGTAAAAAAGAATTTTTCAAACGCAGAAATTAAATTATTACAAGCGTTAGAAATTTCCAAGGAAAAAAATCTAAAACCAAAGACTTCTATTTTGATGTTGCAACTTTCTGGCATTAAAGAAGAACAATTTAAACATAAAGAATCCTTGTATTATTTAAAGAAACATTATGAACTGGAAAAGGAATTAAAAAATGTCATAAAAAATAATAAAAATGCTTACCTGCAGCTGAATTATAAGGTGCAAAAAACTGCTAAAGAATTAGAACGTGAAAAAGAATTATCTCTACTTAAAACTAGCTTTGTTTCAACTGCATCACATCAATTTAGAACACCGCTAGCGGTTATTCAATCAAATACAGAATTGCTTCTAATGTTGCTTAGTAAAATTGATAATAACGAATTAGAAAGGGTAAAAAAAGTAACCGGTCGCATTACAGGACAGATTGCGAAAATGACCGACCTTATGGAAGAGGTTCTTGTATTAGGCAAATTAACTTCTGGAAATGTACATTATGAAGCTAAAGAGTTAAATCTGCTTGAATTTTGCAATGTATTGATACAACAATTTAATGCGATACAAGAAGATGGAAGAATTTTAGAATTTAAAATTATCGGAGAAACATACAATGTAAAACTTGATTCTAAGCTACTAGGGCATACATTGACTAATTTAATCAGCAATGCCTTCAAATATTCTGTAGGAAAAGAAAACCCCGAGCTGACCATACATTTTAAAGCAAAAGAAGTGGTTTTATCTGTAAAAGATTACGGTATTGGTATTTCTAAAAATGAACAATTACATCTATTTGAGCCCTTTTATCGTGCAGATAATGCTACAGATATTAAAGGCACGGGATTAGGTTTGAGTATTGCTAAAGAATATGTTGAAATTAACAAGGGCAATATTTTAGTTAAGTCAATATTGGGAGAAGGTAGCTGTTTTGAAATCATATTTAAGCGATGAATGCTTTATGAGTGAATGAAAAAGACTTGAGTACAATGATTAGGAACCGCTATGTTTTTTTGTGCCATCTGCAGAATTCATTTGCCCAAATAACACTCTTGTTAACTCCACCTGTTTATCTACAATAGACACTGCATGTCAAAGTCGAGCAAGACTTGAGATCTTTGATAGTAAAACAATTGACATTAAGCCTTATGTTCCTGTTAATTCCTTACTTTTATGCACCTTATAATATCCTATGAAAAAGCAACTTATTTTATCCGCAATATTGTTATCCGCTGTTGTTGTTATCGCTCAAAATAAAGACAAAGCGGTATTTGAAGAAGTCAAACCTGGGTACTATCAAAATAGTATACTAAAGGGTATCGATGATTATGAAGTTACCGAGGTCCCTGAGGGAAAAGTGAAAAGAATGAAAGTTGACTTATCGTCATGGGATATACCTAACAAGCCCTCAGAATACAAAACCGTATGGTATAATAGCCCTATTTCTCAAGGCAATACAGGAACCTGCTGGTGCTTCTCGACCACTTCCTTTTACGAAAGTGAAGTAAAACGTGCAAGTGGCAAAAACGTGAAGCTATCAGAGATGTATATCGTGTACTGGGAGTATGTGGAGAGAGCAGCTTATTTTGTAGAATCTCGTGGGAACATGACTTTAGGCGAAGGCTCTGAAACAAATGCCGTTGCCAAAAACATGAAGAAATATGGTATAGTACCTTATGACCATTTTACTGGAATGACAGCAGGACAGCTTTT
>JABJPZ010000224.1 GCA_018663635.1 Crocinitomicaceae bacterium | reverse complement strand
TTCATAGCGCCAAGCCCAGAAGAGCTTTCGTATTCATACGCATCTATTGTGAATAAAAAGCTACAGTCGAAGGGGGAAACTTGATATGCACCACCTCTAAAACCTTGAGAAGATACATCTATAGAGTCGTTAAATGTAATATAGGTTTGTGCCCGCATAAAAACAACACCACCAGTTGTTCCGTTCCAATTCTGTGCCATTATTTTGCCGTCAATCGTTATTGCGTTGAAATCAGGAAATGAGATTAGTTGAACAGAGCCAGTTGCATCATAGCTGTTGAGTAAACGTCCTTTTAAGATAAGATCATTACCATCGATGTCGCAAATTTCAACTAATTCGTAATTTCCAGCACCATTATATGCATTGATATTTCCATAATCCACTGAAGCTGAAAGGTCGATATTTGCCCCTTTCATTTGGATAAGCAATAAAAAATCACCTGAAGCTAGGCCAGCTGTTGAATTCACGGTTAAAGTCGCGCTCGCATTGTTAACATTAGAAACACCATAATAGGTATTTACAATCCCGGACAGGCTTGTTTGTGAAAAAGCAATCGAGACAATAAGTATAAGCGAGACAATGAAGCCAATCTTCATGTTGGTAAATTTACCATTCTATTCTGAAAGTAGTCTCTGGATTTATTTAAAGAGGTTAATTTTTAATGTAAAGGTTAATTTTTGATAATTGACAGCTTGATTAAAATGTTGGGTGGATAAAAAGAACTGATATATTTGCTAAAGACTTGGGGATGTAGCTCAGTTGGCTAGAGTGCTTGACTGGCAGTCAAGAGGTCGTGGGTTCGAATCCCATCTTCTCCACAGAATAATAAGCCCACCTCTCGGTGGGCTTATTGATTTGGCTGATTCGATTTATTCCGATAAACGTTACGATATGGCTAGCATACTTAGTGTACAATTTGGCCTGATAATTCTAAAACTAAATAAAAATTGAATGTAGCGTGCTGAAATTTAAGCGATTGCATTTTTGAGAGTCTTGAAAGCCTCTTTTAATTTATGAAGCATATCCATGTTTTGCATTACGGGATTTTCCATGTTTCTGCAAATGTTGGTCATTTCTGTTGCTCCAAGAGTAGCACTTGCACCTTTTAGTTTATGCGCAGCTTTTCTTACTACTTCATGTTCTTTTTGGATAGTACCACCTTCAATTTCAATGATTGATTGTGAAGCATCTCTTAAGTAGACTTGAATTATTGAGTTTCTAATTTCTTCAGAAACTTCGAAAATGGGTGCGTCGCGATCTAGCATTAATCAAAAAGTATTCATTCTTTTCATCAAGTTCTTTCTATACGTTCTACTAATAGGAAGTACTTTTTCAACTACAGTAGCGGTATTTTCTTCAATTTGTTCAATTCTGCCAAAATTAATAATGAACGACCGATGAATTCTACAAAATTGATCAATAGGCAACTTCATTTCAGCTTCCTTCATGGTTGTATGAACAACGTATCTTTTACCTGCAACGTGAACGCCAATATAGTCGCCAATGGATTCAACATAGTCGATGTCGTATATGTCAAGCTTTACAAGGACAGATCCAGATTTGACAAAAATAAATTTAGTATCGCTAACTGCATCTGGTAATTGCACCTTCTCAAGGGCATTTTTGAAGCGATCGTACTTTACTGGTTTTACTAAATAATCGATGGCATTTTTGTCAAATGCCTCTACAGCATACTTTTCTTTTCCGGTAATAAAAATAACGGATGGATTTCCTTGAAGGGAATCAACCATGTCAAAGCCACTCATTTCTGGCATTTCAATATCGACTAAAATAACATCGACAGGGTTTTTCTTTAAAAATTGAAGGGCTTTTTGAGGATTACCAAAGCTGCCAGCAAGACTCAGGTCTTCTGATTGTTCGACAAAGCTTTCAATCACTTTCCTAGAGGTATTATCGTCATCAACAATTAGGCAATGCATGCAATCCGCTTTTAGGTTAACGATAAAAATAATAATATTAGTTAGCGCACCAATGTATAAAGCAGATAATATTAGATTTGTTTTGTATGAAGATATTGGTAACAGGGGGAGCAGGCTTCATTGGAAGTCATACGGTTGTAGAGCTAGTACATGCTGGTTTTGAGCCTATTATAGTCGATAATTTCTCTAATTCTGACCTTAGTATAGTTGGAAAAATTCAAGAAATTACTGGTCGAAAAATTTCTTTTTATCAAATAGATTGCAAATTAGACGACCATTTGGAGCCGATTTTTCTTGAAAACCCAGAAATCGAAGGGGTGATTCATTTTGCAGCATATAAAGCTGTTGGAGAATCGGTTTCAGAACCTGAAAAATATTATCACAACAATATTGCAAGTTTAACATGTGTTTGCAGAATGATGAAAAAGTACGGTGTAAACAAGTTTGTTTTTTCTTCGTCTTGCACGGTTTATGGTAACCCAGAAGTTATTCCGGTTAACGAGAAAGCTCCTATAAAAGAGGCATTAAATCCATATGCTCACACAAAACAGCTTGCCGAAGAAATTTTATTTGGACTGTGTCAATACAATCAAGATTTGGAGGTTGTAATTCTTCGATATTTTAATCCAATTGGTGCTCACGAAAGTGGTTTAATTGGGGAGCTACCAATTGGTGTTCCGAATAATTTGGTCCCTTACATTACTCAGACTGCTGCGGGATGGCGTGACTCTTTAGTGGTTTTTGGAAAGGATTACTCTACTGCTGATGGTACTTGTATTAGGGACTTTATCCATGTAGAGGATCTGGCTAAAGCGCACTTGAAAGCATTGATGTGGAAAAACCCTGAAAGCAATCTGGAGGTATTTAATATTGGAAGCGGAGTCGGTCACAGTGTCCAATCTCTAATTGATATTTTTATAAATGAAACTGGGATTGATTTTCCTGTAAAATACGGTGAAAGACGCCCTGGAGATATTCCTGCTATTTTTGCTTCAGCAGAAAAGGCATTGGGATTACTGAATTGGAAAACGGAGCGAACACTTGAAGAAGCCTTAAGACACGCTTGGAATTGGCAACAAACCTTAGAAAAAACAGAATGAAAAGACTCTTTGTAATTATATTGTTTTCTCTTGCAACGACTTGTTATACTCAGGGCCTTTTCGAATACTTTAAATTAACAGCCGATGACGATGGGCCTGAGAAGTTTGATAGAATTTCTGTTGATTTTAATTGGGATTCTTGGTTAGGAGTTAAAGAAGAGATTAAAACAGGAACAGTTTCTATTGGGTTAAATGCATATTGGTATAAGGATATGCCCTTTGGAAAGAAAAGTCGGGTTTCATTAGCGATAGGTTTAGGAATAGGTTCTCATAATGTACACCATAATGGAGAGTTCATAAGTATCGACTCTGCAGGAGTGAGTTATACCGGTCTATATGCGAGGTCGAAAGAAAGTGTTTGGAAGAAAAATAAAGTAACCTCAAATTATATAGACATACCTTTAGAATTGAGATTCCGAAACATGAATATTAAGTCGAAAAAAGAAGGAGGTAAGACAAAAAGTTTTCGATTCTATCCTGGGTTTAAATTTGGACTTATGGTCAACAACCACGTAAAATGGAAAGACGCTAAGATTAAATACAAGGTTTATAATATTGATAACATGTTGCGGTATCGATATGGAATGACTTTAAGAATTGCGTTTAATAAATTCGCGATACACGGATTTTACAGCTTGACCCCTTTATTTGCAAAGGAAAAAGGAGATCAACTGTATCCTATTTCTGTTGGAGTCTCTTGGATTAGATTTTAATGAAGTTATGTCAGATTACGATTAAAAACTTTATCGGAAGATATAAACTGAGGAATCCCACCATTAACCCCGCATATATTTGGGCAGGTGTGTGGGCATTTAGTGACAGTCGAGAACTGCTTATAGCTCCGGTCAAAAGGGTGACATTAATAATGGGCCAGAACACAGGGTTGTCGCCGATTACATAAAAATAAGTTGCGATATGCTCGCCTGTTGCGAAAAGAGTTCCAAGAACTCCGCTTATACCAATAGCATGTGCACTTATTTTCCATTTTAGAGTGATTACTGTCGTTAAGAAAAGACTAATGACTCCACCGAGCATCATGGAATAGACCAAAATAGGCAGAGAGAAAGTAAGAGATCGTGCAAAAATATAGGCGGCGAGATAAAAAATGAAGGTGCCAATGTACAGTGGAACACGTTCTTTCCGTGTATGTACTTTAAAGCTAGAAACATTTTTACTTAACCGAAGCATAACAAGAAAGCTTAACGGGAAGTAAATGGTAAAGGGAATGATGAGATAAAAAAGAATTTTTCGTTTTAGATCAGGAGTTACAAACGGCACAAATTCAATACCTAAATCCATTACTAACACAAACGCAATTGCAGGCATTATAATGGGGTGAAATAAGTAAGAGATTAATTTGGATGCGAAGGACATAAAAATTGAGGACTAGAGCTCCTTCCTTAGCCTGGCTACAGGAATATTTAATTGCTCTCTATATTTGGCTACTGTTCTACGAGCAATATTGTACCCTTTTTCCTTCAGTAAAGTGGCTAGCTTTTCATCTGTAAGCGGCTTTTTCTTTATTTCTCCATCAATTGCATCTTGTAAAATCTTTTTCACCTCTCTTGTGGAAACTTCTTCACCGGAATCAGTAGATAATGATTCAGAGAAAAAGTATTTAAGTAAATAAGTACCGTAAGGAGTCTGTGCGTGTTTACTATTAGCAACTCTTGAAATGGTTGAAATATCTAGGCCTACAATTTCAGCAATGTCTTTTAAAATCATTGGTTTTAAAGTGGTTTCGTCTCCAGTAAGGAAGAAATCATTTTGATAGCTCATAATGGCCTCCATAGTTACCAAAAGTGTTTGTTGTCTTTGCTTAATTGCATCAATAAACCATTTTGCAGAATCAATTTTCTGCTTCACAAACATAATGGCTTCTTTATCTTTTTTGGTTTTTTGACTGGAAGCGTAGGTTTCTAGCATTTCATTGTAACCCCTACTTACTTTTAGCTGAGGTGCATTTCTACTATTTAGTGATAGACTTAGCTCTCCTTCATTTTCGCGAATAATGAAATCAGGGATTATTTGGTGAATAGACCTAGAGGTTGCTCTCATGGAGTTCCCGGGCTTTGGATTTAGTTTTACAATTTCTTGGACAGCATCTTTTAGGTCTTCTGGCTCTATATCTAATTTCTTTACGATTTTTGTATAGTGTTTTTTAGAAAACTCATCGAAAAATTTATCCAACACGACTTCCGCAGTTTTTTGTTCAATTGTCATGTGCTCTTTTCTTCTGAGCTGAATAAGTAAACACTCTTTTAGATCTCTTGCGCCGACACCTGCAGGATCCAGATTTTGAACTTGCTTTAAGATTTCCAAAACATCTTCTTCTTCACAAACTACGTTTTGAGAAAAAGCCAAATCATCGACTAAATGAATTACCTCTCTTCTTAGATAACCACCATCGTCTAGATTTCCGATAATGGTTTTGGCAATAATTAATTCCTTTTCATCTCTAATTCTAAGGCCGATTTGTTCTTCTAATAATTCCTGAAAAGTTTGCCCACCTGATAATGGAACTGCTTTTTCATCGGTATCAGCTCCTTTATTACTTATTTGAGTTTTGTACGAAGGAATATCATCATCTAAATAATCGTTAATATCAAATTCTTCAGCATCTCTTGACTCCGCATCATCTCCTTCGAATTTATCGTCGTTTTCTAATTCTGATTGAGAGTCGTCCTGCTCCATTCCTTCTTCTAGGGCAGGATTTTCTTCAATTTCTTCTTTGATTCGTTGTTCAAGCTCCACGGTCGGCACTTGCAACAATTTCATTAATTGAATTTGTTGCGGAGACAACTTTTGTAAAAGCTTATGTTGGAGTCTTTGTTTTAACATATTGATTTAGGGCAACTCAAAGTACGAAAAATAACATTAAAATTCTGCGTTTTTTGGTGTTCGGGGAAATGGAATAACATCTCTAATGTTTGTCATGCCTGTACAAAACATTACTAACCTCTCAAAACCCAGGCCAAACCCTGCATGAGGTACTGTTCCGAATTTTCTTGTTTCCAGATACCACCAGACATGATCTTCGGGAATGTCAAATTCCATACATTTTTGTTTGAGCACGTCAAGCCGTTCTTCTCGCTGAGAACCGCCAATGATTTCTCCTATGCCTGGAAATAAAACATCCATAGCAGCAACTGTCTTATTATCGTCATTATTCCGCATGTAAAAGGCTTTATACTAGCAGGATAGTTATAAATAATAACAGGTTTTTTAAAATGCTTTTCAACTAAATAACGTTCGTGTTCGCTGGCTAAATCCGTTCCCCATTCAACTGGAAATTTGAATTTTTTCTTTTTATAAGGTTTAGAACGTTCTAATACTTCTATTGCTTTTGTGTAGGTGATTCGTTCAAATTGATTGTTAACAATCAGCTCCATTCTTTCAGTTAATGTCAGCTCGTTGCGCTCCGCCTGTGGCTTTCCCTTGTCTTCTTGCACTGATCGATTATCAAGAAATTCAATATCCTCTTTACAATTTTGTAAAATATAGTCGACGCAATATTTTAAAAACTCTTCCCCAAGATCCATATCATCTTCCAGGTCGGCAAATGCAATTTCTGGTTCAATCATCCAAAATTCAGCTAAATGTCTGGAAGTATTGGAATTTTCTGCCCGAAATGTGGGGCCAAACGTATAGACCTGACCTAACCCTAAAGCACCGAGCTCTGCTTCCAGCTGTCCCGATACGGTTAAGTGCGTTTCTTTACCAAAAAAATCTTCTGAGAAATCAACTTCACCCGTATCATTTTTAGGAATTGATTTTAAATCTAAAGAAGTAACTTTAAACATTTCGCCAGCTCCTTCCGCATCAGAACCGGTAATAATCGGTGCGTGCAAGTAGAAAAATCCTCGATCATTGAAATATTTATGAATGGCAAATGCTAGGTGATGTCTTATTCTAAAGACAGCGCCAAAAGTATTGGTTCTAAAACGCAAGTGCGCCTGCTCTCTGAGTGTCTCTAAAGAATGCCTTTTGGGTTGCAGGATAGTTTTGGATATCGCTTCAGTATCCGCATGTCCGACAACTTTAATTTCTTCGGCATGAATTTCTATGGTTTGGCCACGTCCTTGCGATTCGACCATTGTACCCACTACTGTTAAAGCAGAACCAACGGTGATCTGCGTAAGTACGTCTGATGTTAATTTTTCTGATTCAATTACAATTTGCATTGTTTGGATACAAGACCCATCATTGATTGCAATAAACCGATCGTTTCTGAAGCTTCTAACCCATCCACTGACCTTTACCTGGCTTCCAACTGTACCCGACTCAATAAGCGCTTTTATTTTCTTTCGTTTCATTAGTATAGTCTTAGGATACAAAAGAACAAACTTTCATGAAAACAAGATTAATAATTTCACTTTTCTATCTTGAAAAATTTAGGCTACCTGAATAATACAAGAAAATAAGAGGTTTCGTTCTTCTTTTTTACACTGAGGAAACATTAAGCAACACAAAACGTTTCCGAAGTGTTTAATTCTATATATTTGCGATCGTGGAGGAAAAATTAATTCAAATATTAGGAAAGGTTGAGACTGTTTTCTGGCGTTATGGAGTAAAATCAGTAACAATGGATGACATTGCTAAGGAGCTAAAGATTTCTAAAAAAACCCTCTACAGGTTTGTAAAAGACAAATCAGATTTGGTAGTAAAAGTGTTGGAAGGTCATTGTGAATTAGACAAGGTAGTGGTTCATGATGCGATAGAAAATGCTGAAAATGCCATAGATGAATTGATGCACGTTAGTGAAATGCTTGGCCAAAAATTACAGCAAATAAACCCTTCTTTTCATTATGATTTGGAAAAGTATTAT
>JABJPZ010000223.1 GCA_018663635.1 Crocinitomicaceae bacterium | reverse complement strand
TTTTCAAGTAATTTTTGTGCCAGTTGATCTAATTTATCCTTATTGTCCTGAAGCAAAGTTTTAGCTCTTTCATATTGACCTTCAATGAGAACACTGATTTCTTCGTCAATTATTTTAGCCGTATCATCACTATATGGTTTATCCATAAAAAAGCCTTGTTGACCGGAAGAATCGTAGTAGCTTACATTTCCTAGTTTATTGTTTAGACCATAGATGGTTACCATGGCTTGAGCCATTTTTGTGGTTCGCTCTAAGTCACTCAGTGCTCCCGTAGAAATCTGGTTGAAGATGACTTCTTCTGCTGCTCTCCCTCCTAATAAAGAACACATTTCATCTAGCATTTGGGCTGTTCTAGTAATTTGCCGTTCCTCAGGTAAATACCATGCAGCGCCAAGGCTTTGACCACGCGGTACTATAGTTACTTTAACTAATGGATTCGCATGTTCTAATAACCAACTTACCGTAGCGTGGCCAGCTTCGTGATAAGCGATGGCCTTTTTTTCTTCTGGACTGATAATTTTATTTTTCTTTTCTAGTCCACCAATAATTCGATCTACTGCATCCAGGAAATCTTGTTTTTCAACAGATTTTTTATTTTTTCTTGCTGCAATCAAGGCCGCTTCGTTACAAATATTGGCGATGTCTGCACCTGAGAATCCAGGTGTTTGTTTGGCTAAAAATTCTCTGTCTAAGTCGTCGGCAAGTTTTAAGGGCTTTAGATGAACTTCGAATATTTCTTTTCGTTCATTTAAATCTGGCATATCTACATAAATCTGACGGTCAAAACGCCCAGCTCTCATTAGGGCTTTATCCAGAATGTCTGCTCTATTGGTTGCAGCCAAGATGATTACACCACTATTTGTTCCAAAACCATCCATTTCTGTTAACAGTTGATTCAAGGTATTTTCTCGTTCATCATTAGAACCCATATTAGGACTTTTGCCTCTGGCACGTCCTATAGCATCAATTTCGTCAATAAAAATAATTGCTGGTGCTTTTTCTTTTGCCTGCTTGAATAAATCTCTTACTCTTGATGCTCCAACACCAACGAACATTTCAACAAAGTCAGAACCAGACAAAGAAAAGAAGGGGACTTTAGCTTCACCTGCTACAGCTTTTGCTAATAATGTCTTTCCTGTTCCTGGAGGTCCAACTAGTAATGCTCCTTTAGGAATCTTTGCTCCCAGTGCCGTGTATTTAGTTGGATTCTTAAGAAAATCAACAATTTCTTGTACTTCTTCTTTTGCACCTTCTAATCCCGCCACATCGTTAAAAGTTACATTGGTTCCTTTGCTTTTGTCAAATAGCTGTGCTTTCGATTTTCCTATATTGAAGATTTGACCTCCAGGGCCACCTCCACCAGAGACTCTTCTCATGATGAAAATCCAAACACCAATCATCAAACCAAAGAAAAGAACCCAAGACAACATTTCTCTTCCCCAATTATCTTCCGTAGTGTAGTCATAGGTTATTCCATAATTCTGCTGCCAAACTTGTAAGCTGTCAGAGAAAGCTTCATTATTAGGAATTTGAAATACATAATGAGGGCCATTATTTAAGCTACCCGCAAATGACTTATTTATTTTCTTCTCATGAAGCGGATCTGTATGGAACTCCTTTTTAATACTAACTTGAGCATAGGACTTGTTAATTACCATTACCTTCTCAACATGTCCCTTAGGTAACATTTCCGCTTGAAACTCTGGGTAGGTTGTTTTACTAATACCGCCTTCCCATCTGAATAGGGCCATTAGAATTAGTAATACTATTATTACGATGTAAATCCAGTAGAAGTTAAATACTGGTTTTTTCCCTGGCACTTTCTTTTTATCTGTCATAATATAATTTCTTAAAGCTGGAACTCTATTTTTTCAGTTGGAGCATCAGCCCATAGCCCTTCTAAATTGTAAAATTCTCGCGCTTCTTTATAGAAAACGTGAGCAACTACGTCAACATAATCCATTAAAATCCATTGAGCATTTCCCTCTCCTTCTGTATGCCACGGTTTTTCTTTGAGTTGCTTTAGTGTTTCTTTTTCAATTGCTCTGGCTATTGCCATTACTTGTGTATCAGATTCACCATGACAGATCACAAAGAACTGACAAACTGCGCCAGAAATATTGGATAGATCAAGAACTCTTATTTCAATGCCCTTTAATTCCTGCATACCTTTTACAATGGTTTCTGCCAGAATTTTTGAAGGAGATAAAGTCTTTATTTTGTTACTCATTCAATTTTACGATACTAATTTGCAAAATTACTCATTTTGTCAAATTAAATCTACTTTTACACTAGGTTAAAAAAATGCAATGTCAACTTTGTTTATCGGTCAAAACAAAATAGAATTACTAACTGTAGATTCTACGAACAATTTTGCTGCCAATTTGATTAAAGAGACAAATGTGCTTGATGGGACTGTAATTATGGCAGAACATCAGACAAATGGCAAGGGTCAGTCAGGAAATTCGTGGTTTTCTCATCCAAAACTGAATTTAACGTGTTCCTACATTTTAAGACCAACTTTTCTTAAAATTGAAGATCAATTCTATCTTTCCATGGTTACATCTCTTGCTGTAACAAGAACTCTCAGCGAGCTGGGAATAAAATCAGTAATAAAATGGCCGAATGATATTTTAGTTGAATCCAAGAAAATTGCGGGTATTCTGATTGAGAATAGCGTTCAAAAAAATCGCTTTTCACATTCAATTATAGGGATTGGCTTTAATGTCAATCAGACTGACTTTATGTCTGAAGTAAACGCGACATCGATTAAGACTCTTTTAAAAAGTAATATGGATCCTATTGCTATACAATTGAGTTTAAATGAGCAACTAGAAAAGTACTATATCCAGTTAAAATCGGGCAACACGAACGGTCTTAAAAAGCAATACATGTCTATGTTATTTCAATATAAGCAGGAACATTGGTATGAAGTAGTTCCGTCTGGCGAGCAATTTAAAGGAGTAATAACTGATATTCAGCCCACCGGGGCATTAATAATTTATTCTGAAGGAACTGAAAAAACTTTTTACTCTAAAGAAGTAAAATTCATTTAATTATCAGGAAATACTTTTTCTAGTCGATTGGCCATGTAATTAAATAAATTTTGCAGCGGCTTCATAGCCATCATTTTAAGAAATGGGTTGAGGTCTGCATGGCAAAACAGCTGAACAGATGTTGAATTATTATCGGTTTCTTCAAGTTTGACATCCAGTGTAAATCGCAATGGAGAGTCATTATTAGAAATCAAGGAAATATCAGTGTTGCTCTGGGTTCCATTATTTTTGAGAGAAATGGTATACGTGTTTTCAATTTTACAAGAAAATGAATCATCACTTGCCTTAAATTGTGAGATGTTATCTTTCGGTAAAAGTAATTCGTAATTATTCATGTCCGTCAGGAAAATGAAAACCTCATTAATAGGGGCATTGACCTGGGCTTTATTACTAGTAATTTCTGTCATTTCAGTTGTTCCAACCTTTTGGGTCTTTTCTCCATTGCTGAAGAGAGGACAATTCTTTTTCGTTAATGTATTTCGTTTTTAGTGCGACTTTTAGCAGGTGGTCATAATCACATAAAACAGTCAAGGGGCAATTTTCATTTTCAAAACGCTGATATGCTTCATCAAATCCATAGCTAAATATGGCTAGCATTCCCTTCACGTTGGCATTTCTTAATCTGAGAGCAGCAACCGCATCCAGACTGCTTTTACCAGTAGAAATTAAATCTTCAATTACAACAACATCTTGCCCTTCTTCAACAACGCCTTCTACTTTGTTTTGCAAGCCGTGCCCTTTACTTGCTGATCGAACATATGCGAATCCTGCACCCATTTCCTGAGCTACAAGTGCGCCGTGAGCAATTCCTCCAGTTGCAACACCTGCAATTAAAGCTTTCGAACCATATTGCTGCTGAATGGCATTACAGAGTTCTTGTCTAATGAATGTTCTAATCGTTGGATAGGATAAAATGATACGGTTATCACAGTAAATAGGAGATTTAATTCCTGACGCCCAAATGAATGGTGAAGTAGGTTGTAGTTTGATTGCCTTGATTTGAAGCAAAAATTCTGCTACTTTTGATGCTGTTTCGGGTCTGAAAATCATAGCCGCAAATGTATAAAGTTTTTATAAACGATAAGCCTCTTTTCTTTCTTCAAAATCTTGATGAGGTTACTATTGCGGCTGGTTCTGGTGTAATAGAATTCGATAAAGAAATTGATTTAGATGATTTGTTTGATTTCCATGAGCATAATATGGTCACGATTGTATTAGGTAGTGAGCAGGATTGGAAAAATTTCTGTGCAATGTTTTGTCTTGTGCAAGCTGCTGGCGGTCTCGTAAAATGTGGAGAAGATTTTCTTTTTATTTACAGACATAACAAATGGGATTTACCAAAGGGTAAAATTGAATTGGGCGAATCCCAGCAAGTTGCGGCTATCAGGGAAGTGGAGGAGGAGTGTGGAATTCGACCTACGCTATTACATCATTTAATCGATACTTTTCATACATACTTCGAGGAGGGTAAATGGGTACTAAAAAGAACCTTTTGGTACGCAATGGAATACAAAGGGAATGAGGAGCTAGCTCCACAAATAGAAGAAGGCATTACGAAAGTTGAGTGGATTCCTGCTAAACAATGGAATGTGGTTTTAGAAAATACGTACGGATCCATTCAGGATGTACTGGATCAGTCTAGCTAATTTTTGATACCGATATTAAATTTGTTTTCTGGCTCAAACTTTTTCTTTATCGCCCAGAATGTTCTATCAATGGTCGTATATTCAGCTCCTGGGCTCAAAGGAGCAGGACGGAGCGCGTTGGCGTCAACCATTTCACCTTGAGGTCCAATAAGGAAGTAGCTCGGTAAAGTCCTCACCTTATAGTTTTCTAATAGTGCGATATCACCATTAAAATGGGCAAAGTGCCAATCATAGTTCGGGTTTTGAGCTAAAAAATGAGTTAAGTCTTCAGCATTTTCGTTTAAACAAATAGAAACAAACTCGATATATTCCCCATATTTTTCTTTTAGCTCAGGAACAAGTAGCTTTTCTGCTAGGGCAGGCGTACTTTGAGTATGAAAAAAGTCGAGATAGACGTATTTCTGTTTGAATGTTTCTAGAGAAATCGTGTCGAATTTGGTGGTGATTAAATTAAATTCAGGAGCAGTATAACCTTTTTCTAGACGAGTTAGTACATGCTTCAAATTTTGGGCGAGTAATTTATTCTCGGCAAATGGAGAAACAAGTACAGTACTGTCCAAAATGTGAGTCAGATTACGTTTTGAATATCTGCCAGAGTGATATTCTTCCATAATTCCTTTAATCATTATTAATTCTGCTAGTTGAGGGTTTTCGTAATAATACTCTAATTGTAAAAGCGCCAAAAGCTTTGTGTAGCTTCCAAAATCATTAACAATGAATTCTGAAGCAACGAAACTAGACCGCCCCAACATATCAAATGGATTCTCAAAAAAATCAAAAAGAAAGTACATGTAGTTCCCATTGGTGTATAAAATGGGTTTATTCTTAATGTGTTTATTGAATAAGCTTAATTTATTGTTTTTTAAATTTTCGATGCCTCCAGCATATTGCTCATATCCAGCAATGGAATAGGTGATGTAATTTTTGAAAAAAGGCTCTGAAATATCAGTATATTCTTTTTCGCAGCTCTTTCTAAAATGGTCGATTACCTGAAGTCCTTCGGGTGATAAAATAATCTTGGCTAAGTTCCATGTAGAATCATCATTATTATCCTCAGGACCAACATGGAGAAAATGATTGAGACGCGATTCGTAGTCAATTATTAGAGTGTTGATGTCGTTATTGCTTAAACTATCCAGGATTAGCTGTGCCGTTTTACCATTATAATAGTCGTATTGATCTTCAGAAGGGAAATAGATAAAATAATCGCTGGTTTTCGGATCTAAAAATAACGTTGCAGATTTGTCTTGAATCTGAATAAATGTTTCTGTGATTTCGCCAATTTTAGAATTAAATTGAAAATTTCCATTTTCATCGATGATTGTGTTGTCGAGCTTTTCATAAGCTTGCGATAAGTAATCGGAATACTTATTTAAATAAACGTGTTTACCCGTAAAACCAGGTGCTCTTCCGTGAATCGTAACATTTTTCGAATGTATGGTGAGTTGTGCAACGCAACACAATAATATGATCAACGAAAACCTCATTACACTTGTACATTATCTGGTAAAAAAATTGACGGGTCACCCCCGTTAATGATAATCTCTCTGACTATTGTTGAACTAAGTCCTGCAAATTCGGCCGACGTGGTTAAAAACAGTGTTTCGATTTCTGGTGCTAATTGGTAATTTAATTGTGCAATTGATTTTTCGTATTCAAAGTCCAATGTGTTTCGTAATCCTCTTAAAATATAGTGTGCATTCATTTTTCTACAATAATCTGTCGTGAGACCTTCAAAAGTATCAACTGAAATATTGGGTTTTGTTACAAATGTTTGTTCTATATGTTTCATTCTTTCCGAAGAAGAAAAATGTGATTTTTTTGTTGAATTGACGCCAATGGCAACAATTACTTTATCAAAGAGCCTAGAAGCACGTAAAATAAGGTCTTCATGCCCTTTTGTAATGGGGTCAAATGAACCAGGAAAAATTGCAATTCGTTCCATAATATTTTATTCAAAGAATGAGAAATTAACCCTTCCGTACTGTCTGCTTTCCAAAAATCGTTCCTCACTTTCAAAATTGACTTCCTTATCATGCTCAACGACTAATATTCCATTAGGTTTCAACAAGTCTTGTTTTAAGATTAATGAGGGTAGGCTTTCAATTTGTGCATGTGTATACGGTGGATCGGCAAAAATCACGTTATACTTGCCATTATGACTTGGAATAAAGCGAAACACATCGGCTTTTAATGCTTGTATAGGCATTTCCATTTCTGATGCCATTGATGTTATGAAACGATAACTTAGATTGGAAATGTCAACAGCAATAATGTTCTTGGCTCCTCTGGAACCAAATTCAAATGAAATATTTCCTGTTCCAGTAAATAGATCCAGCACTTCTATTTCATCCATGTCAAACCAATTACTAAGAATATTAAACAGACTTTCTTTTGCAAAATCAGTAGTTGGCCTTGCTTTAATTCCTTTAGGCGCTGTTATTCTTCTGCTTCTGTATTTGCCTGAAATTATACGCACACGTGCTGACGAATTACTTGGTTAAAGTGATGCATTTGGTTTAGTGGGATACAGCCGGGCTTTAAAGGAGCAGGATTGGCTTTTGTAATTTTTAGTTTAGGGAAGTAGGTAGCTAATTTTTTATAGATTTCGTGGTCTTTGTCTATCCAACCAGCAATATTAATTTCGCTTTTATTAACAACATTGAGTTGCTTCAGCGCATAAGTAATGTAATACAATAAATCTTCAACATTTTCATATGCGAAGCAATTAAACACTTTGAATTCATTGTTCTTCATGTGCATTAATTGAAAGTGGGTAGGGTGCATTTCAATCGTAACGATTGATTCGGTAGATCTGTTTAATTCAATAAAAGCAGTAGACTGATGTCCAATTCGGGCATTATTGAACAGTTTAAAAATTCCCTCTTTTTCTTTTTCGAAAAGTAAGTAGCAATTTTTTGCTTCTATTGTTTTTAAGGAATCATAGGAACAGATTGTGTTTTCAATGGTTTCAAAATTGTAATTTAAATATTTCGAAAGATGATTTTCCTCAAAAAGCTGGTTAGGAATTAAAGTAGAATAGGGGTTAATTAGATTAATATGCACATTTTCATAGCCAGACTTCTGAAGATTTGTTTCAGCAATGGCTTGTTCTATTCCTGTTGCTTCTTTTTCGCAAGCCCAAATAATTTCTTTGGAAATAGGGTTATAAACAATTGCTTTAAAAAGACCAAAACCACATTCAATATTGAGGTGGTTTTGATTGCTGTCTTTAAAATCAGATGCAGTATTTTCAAACAGCAATTGCTGCATTAGTCTCGCCAGTTACCTTCTGTATGATGCTTGGTTAAGTCTCCTACAATTAATGTATCCCTTCTTAGAAAAGGGTCAAATGGTTTTGGATCGAATACTTTAAAAACATGTTTTGCCTGAGCAGAGTCGCCAATATTTGCAGATTGAACTTCAAACTCTCCATCTTTTAATCTTTTGGACCAAAGTGAACCAATTTCAAATGAAAACTTACGTTTATCAATATTACTCATCGGAGAAACATTCACATCCCACTCATCACATTTACATATATGGTACCCATTAAAGATAAAATCCATCGCTGGTATTTCTATGGTGTCTCGCGTGATTAAACCAAGCTTAACTGCCTCATCTTCGTCGATTCTTTCCATTGCCCTATTTCCATCATCCGTATTTGGGTCAATTCCTAAACTATCCGCTTGTGCCAGTGTCATACGATCATCCGGAATCGCTCTTTCGTCACACAAAGACGTGATATATGGAACGGTCCCATTGGTTAAGAATGATTCAAGCTCTTGCTTGCTGTTACTGTATCGCTGGTAGGTTTTCCTAAAGGCAACTTCCAGATCTCTAATGTCAAGCAGTGCTTGTTTTACATTTGTATTATAAGCCATGTACTCTTCTTCCAGATCTAGCCGATCTTTTATGGATTGATAATTCATAAACCCGTACCAAATGCAAATAGCTATTAAAGCAGGGATTAGTATAAATTTAGACTTTCGTTTAAAAATACCCATGACATGAAAAATCATCAAAAACCCCATAATTAGTAATGCCAATCCACCAAAAATAAATTCAGATGTTTGCTGAACCTGAGTGGCTTCATCAGTACTTAAACCCATAATTAGCATGACAACACCAGTAATGGTGAAGATTGCAGGAAAAACAAATCTCCCGGCAGTGTGCATTATTTTATCGTATCCATCCATATCTTAACTTCTTTTTGAAGCGTTACAAAACTACAATTTTTTTCATATTGAAATTGTTTCACTAAAAAAATCAAAACGAATAATTCTACTTCGTTATTTTCAGCTAATTTCAAACAGCTATTTATCGATTTAAGATGCATGAAGGAATACAATTCCATAGAAATAACGGTTCGATTCAAGAAGATATTGCAGACATACTTCGAGCATCAGCCAACCTTGGAACAATCTAAGTTGTTTCTGGCACTGAGTACTTTTTTATTTAATGACCCAAACAGATCGGTTTTTTTAATCAAGGGGTACGCTGGAACGGGCAAAACTTCTGCGGTTGGTGCATTGGTAAAGACTTTACCTGAGTTTAATACAAAAACAGTTTTATTAGCACCAACAGGAAGAGCTGCCAAGGTAATGGCAAATTACGCTTGTAAACCCGCTTCTACTATACACAGGAAGCTTTATTTTAAAACAAGTAAAGGGGGAACAAATTATTTTGCTCTAATGCAAAACTTGCACAAGAACACGCTTTTTATTGTTGATGAGGCGTCCATGATATCTGTAAAAAGAGGTGTGAAAAATCCATTCGAGGAGGAACGAAGTATTTTGGATGATTTGATAAAATACGTTTATCAAGGAGATGGATGTAAGCTATTATTAGTTGGGGATATTGCTCAATTGCCACCCGTTATGGAAGAACAAAGTTATGCGTTAGATTCATCATATCTCAAAAAACGGTATGCTTTGCCAATAGTTGAAGTTGTACTAAAGGAAGTAATGCGTCAAATGAAGGAGTCAGGTATACTTTTTAATTCATTTCAAATCAGGTCCCAGCAAGATCAGTTGATTGAAACAAAAAAAGGAACGGTTACATTCCCCTCGCTTAAAACAGCCCCTTTTAAAGACGTAATTAAGATTTCAGGATATGATTTGGAAGACGAGTTAGACATTAATTTAGGAAACAAAGGGGTTGAAAACTGTGTAGTAATAACACGTTCGAACAAAAGAGCCAATCAATTTAATCAACAAATTAGAACGCGGATATTATGGCATGAGGATGAGATCAGTACAGGAGATTTTTTAATGGTAGTTAAGAATAATTACACCTGGCTAAATGAAGAATCAAAAGCTGGTTTCATCGCAAATGGAGATACCATTGAAGTTTTAAAAATTGTTGGTTTTGAGGAGGTTTATCAACGTAGATTTGCTAATGTCATTTGTAGATTGGTTGATTATCCAGACGAATCTAATCTGGAGGTGAAGCTATTATTGGATACCATAATGATTGATGGTCCTAATTTGCCAAGAAATGAAATGAAAGCATTTTTTCATGAAGTTGAAAATGACTACATGGAGTTTTCTAACAGGAAACAAAGGATTAAGAAAGTTCTGGATAATCCTTATTTTAATGCCTTACAAGTTAAGTTTGCCTACGCAGTTACCTGTCATAAATCTCAGGGAGGCCAGTGGCCAGTGGTATTTATTGATCAAGGTTATATCACGGAAGAATTGCTGAATAAAGAATATTTAAGGTGGCTGTATACGGCAATTACGCGTGCTCAAGAGAAAGTCTATCTCATTAATTTTCATGCCTCATTTTTTCCAGAAGAGCAATCGGATTAATTTCTAGAAAACTGTTCAAAAATAGAGTGATCAAATTCCATTTTTCCGTTACAACTGACATTGATTTGTGTCTTAAGTTTTTTTATTCTCTCAAGACAAATCTCTTGAGATTTTTTTGGTAAAGACCGCACACACTGCATTTTAATTCGGTTTAAAATTTCTTGAAATAAATAATACGAACGCAATGCACTAAGCACTTCATTTCCTGTTACATTATTACTCCTGAACAAGTAATTTAATTCTTCTTTTTTATGGATATTACTTTTTACAGGGTCTGTATATGAATTAATATCAATGTACAGGTTGCTGTCTAGAAAGTAAATGTGAATGTTGCTTACTCTGAGGTCTGAGAACATTTTGCTTTCTTTCATCTTTTTTTTGTCTGCTTGATTGTTCCCAGGATAAGAGTCTATGTCGTCCATTTTTGAAGGTTCAATTCCATTTTTAGTTTTAATGCCAATGCCATTTCCGCGAATTGACGCATATGTGGTGGTGGCTGGCAAACTCATTTTTAGCGCAATCCGCCTTAGCTGGAATTTCTGAAATTCGTCTAAAGAGAAATCGGATAAGGCAAAACAATCAGATTTGAATTCATCTTTCAATTTCAACTCGAATTCATTGAAAAATTTATCAATGGTTTTACCTTCTGTAACATTAATGTGAAGCTGAACTTCGTCCACCTTTTTTGCCATAGGCGCATTGCCAATTGCAATTAACTTAATGGTGAATTTATCGTTAGAAGTTTCGTCGCTGAACTTAAAATCTTGAGTAATGGCATTAAAAATAGAACCATCTTCGAACAAAAACACATCCCCAATTTTCTTAAATGACAATTGTTTTTCGCCAAGGTTACTCTTCATCTTTTTTAGTTCACCTTCCCACTTTAACTGTTTTTCTTTGACAACTTTCAAATCAAATTCTGCCTTCTCTAGTTTCTTTTGGTAAAGTCTTTTTTTATGATTAGATCTGGCTATTTTATCTTGATGTTTAGCTATTTTTTTCTTTTTGCTTTTAGAAGAACTTTTTTTTATATCGGCGATAGCTTCTTGGTTTTTATCAATCGTTAGATTGGCTTCTAAAAGCGTATTATTAATAGTAATTATTCTATTTAATAAACCAGAACTACCTTTTGTTTTTTCGTTGAGCAAGTCGATTTTATCCTGAACTTCCTCTAATAATGTAAAATATGTTTTACCGCCAGAAAAAGTGGTGTCAGGCGAAAGCTCTTTGGTAAGATTATTTGCAAATAAGACATAAGAAACAGAATCGTTTTTTATGACAACAGTGGTTTGGTTTTTCGAGTTAAATCCCCATATACTGAGATGGAGATTAGTTGTTCGTTTGTTGCCCAAAAGCTGAAATGATTTTTCAGGTGTCTGAATAATCTGAATTTGATTTGGAATAGTACTAATCTCGGTTTGATAGGTGAAAAGCCCAATTCCTTTAGGTTTTCCGTTGTCTTTTTCTCTAAGCAAACCGGCAGTACCGCTGCCGTCTCCTGCTGCTAATAGTGTGTTTTGAAAGTCCAAATTTTCCCCACCTAACATTAAAAAGTAGTCCAAGGCTTTTTCTTGTGTATATAAGTCAATGGATTTATGGTAGGCATTAAGAATTTGTTGTTGGTCTTGTACACTGTAGATTCCAATGCTATTGATAAAAGCTATTTTTTCATTCATAGAAAACCCAGGATTAAACAGCTTTAGTATTTTTGGTAGCACTTCAAGTTCTTGATTGCGAATTCGAGTTGCATTTTCTGGTAAAGATTGAAGTAATTTATCCATGAAAAGTTTAAAGATTCGATCGGTATGCAGTGTATTTGTTTTTGGAATAGATTGGCTGAGTTCATTTTGTAATGCATACAAAGCCATTTTTGTGGCCAATTCTGATAATAGTCCTGGTGACACATTGCCAAAGCCTTGAATATTTAACTCTAGTAGTGAAGGTTCATAGATGATTTGTTCTTCAATGTCGTCATAGATTACCTTATTTTTATAGATGATTGAATCACCTTTAAAATGAACAAGGTCTGAAAGATTCCGCTTGAGCACAGGACTCTTCATAATCACATGATATAGAAATGCCTTTTCTTCAGGTGTCAGAAGTGTAGGACCTGCCTTTGCCTGAATGGATAAGAACAATGATATAATCAGTAGTAATTTTTTCATGAATTGGGCTATGCCTACATAATTTAAATTTTATTTCATCAATAAGTTACATTAGAAAGACATCTAAGTATAAAAACTATTGCATTACTTCTTGTTTACTTGTGTGTTATTTAGGGAATATTTTCTGTTGAAAATCAGGTGAAGACTGAGTCCTCTGAATAGCATCCAACCGGCAAAAGCGCCCCAAATACTAAATAGATTAGGATGAAATTGATTGAGTCCAATTAATAATGGCAAGAAAATTCCAAATGTTCCGAGCAGAAGACTGTTTCTAAGTGCTTTTGCTTCTCCTAGTCCTTTGAATATACCGTCGTAACTGAATGCGATAGAGTTAATCGGTTGCATGATAATGATAATCCAGAAAAATGAATAGAAAATGGTTTTAACGTTTAAATCTTCGGTAAAAAGATCTCCTATGACCAGATAGGATGCCAAATAAGTTAATGCAAGCCCCAAACCAATCATTCCGTTTATTTTTAACAAATCATTTCTTAATCGAACTAATTTTTTAAAACTTCCCTCTCCAAGCAATTTTCCGGCTATTGCGTTACCAGCATTAGAAAAGCCATCAATGAAATAAGAAGAAAACAACCAAATATTAATTCCTATAGCATAAGCTGCTAAAGAACCTTCTTTTAATTCCTCGTAATTATTGGCAAATCTAAGAGCGATAATAAAGGTGCCGCTTACTGCGATGGTTCGAATGAACATATTCAGGAAAATGACAAGCATGTTTTTGAGCTCATGAATTTTTTTCCTGAAGTAAAAAAGACTAAATGGAGTTCTTTTCTGAATAAAGAAAATACAAAGAGCTGTCATTAATAACTGAGAAATTACACTGGCCCAAGCCGCTCCCGCTACTCCATATGCAGGTATTGACCCTATGCCATTAACAAGTATCAAATCAAGAATGAGATTAAGGGTGCCGCCTATTAAGCTAATGATCATTGCCCAAGAGGTGTCCTGAAGACCTCGGAAGATTCCAAATGCGCAGGCAATAAAAAGGGAAAGAGGTAAACCAATTGCTCTAATACAATAATAAATGTTCGCCTGTTGAACAATCACAGCATTAGACTTGGCATAAAGAAAACTACTGATGGGTAAGTAAAAATACGCAGTGAGCAGCCAAGCTGCAATTCCTAAAAAAATGCTAGCAAAAAGAGCTACAGGAATCAATGACCGAATCTGCGCTATCTTACCTCTGCCAAGGTATTGTGATGTAATTGCAGATACTGCCGTTCTTAATTGAGCAAGGCTCCATACCAATAGCGAAATTAAACCTGCAGCAAGACCAACTCCTCCTTGAGCTTCTGTAGCATTTTCGGTTACCCTACCAATGATTGCCATGTCGGTCATTCCAATAATTGGTTCAACTACATTAAACAGTATAGCTGGTATTGCCAGACGGTAAATTTCTTTGAAGGAAACTCTTTCCATAAAAGCGAAGGTAGAAAAGAGAACGAATACAATTAAAAGAATATGTTAATATTAAGGTTAAAATAAGAATGATTACGAGATCAATAATTGGCAATATTTTTTTTGCTAAAGAGTTAATTGAATAGGTTTGCTACAATGCCAGTAATCTTGAATTATACGCGTACAATTATTCGTGCCTTTTTGGTGGGTTTAATGATAAATATGTTCAGTGTTCAAGCACAAGAGAATGCCGTCATTAATGCGTCACAAAGCGTACCGTTTAGTAAATCAAGAAATGCAGCTAAGCTGGCTAAAGAGCTAACGGGGCATCTAAGGAATGAAGAAGATAAGGCACTGGCAGTTTATTCTTGGGTAATCCATAACATTAAGTATGATGTTAATCAAATGACTTTGAGTAAAGTCAAAGAGCAGTCCATTCAAAAAACATTAAGAAGTCGAAAAGGTGTTTGTATGCATTATGCTCAATTGTTGAATGAATTGTATCTAGAAGCGGGTATAAAATGTGAAAAAATTGACGGCAATGTAGATAGAGATTTATGGGCTCATGTGCATTCTAGTGCGTATCATGTTTCAGATCACTCATGGAATGGAATCCAAATAAATGGAGTTTGGCAGTTAGTAGATGCTACTTTTG
>JABJPZ010000222.1 GCA_018663635.1 Crocinitomicaceae bacterium | reverse complement strand
ATCTCCCTTTGTTTTCGTGGAAGTACTTAAGAACCAAAAGTTTGTGGTAGATTCTTGACTTTTCTCCTGTTCGATCAAGAGTTTTTATTAATTCAATGTTCATGCTGTTTTGATTGAAGCGAAACTACAAATATGCACAATTCGTGCAATTTGTAGTTTGGATGGATTGACCAAACCTAAATTTAAAAAGTCTCTTTTGGTTTGACCAAGACAGAATTATAGGTGTGAGCCCGGCAGGATTACTTTCGTGATCCTTTGTGCCCGACGTGCAGTGGATAAAAGCGTTCATTCGTTTCACTCATTGCCCACTTTTTTTGCGTCAACAAATTCAAGTGAACTTGACTTGTTCCCACAAAAAAAGCGCTTGCCTTTGGCAAACGCTTTTATCGGTGTGAGCCCGGCAGGATTCAAACCTGCAACCGCTGGAGCCGAAATCCAGTGCGCTATTCAGTTGCGCCACGAGCCCAAAAAGGAAGATGTATAGACAACAAATTAGCTTTGTGTCTAATTCCGCAACAAAAGTAGTAGAAATTCTTACAATAAATTTTAATTTCTTTAGTTTGTAGACAGCAGTGAAACAACTATTCATATCAGCGATTATTTTTCTTCAGGCAGGAGGTCTTTTGGCTCAACTTCCAGAAGTTGGATTTTGGAGAGATCATTTACCATTTAGCAAAGTAATTGGCGTAGTCCAAGATGATAATTTGATTTATGCTGCCACTCCACACTCCGTATTTACATACAACATTCAAGATCAGAGCATTGAAAAGCTCATGAAGGGAATTAGTTTGTCAGACATCGGGATTAATTGTATGTCTTATAACGCCGATCAACATACCGTTGTAATTGGTTATTCCAATGGTAATATTGACTTGATCAAAGGAAATCAAACTACGAATATCTCATCGATTAAGAATTCAAGTATTGTTGGAGACAAGGGAGTATACGGCATTCATTGTGTAGATCAATGGGCTTATCTGGCATTGGGTTTTGGCATTGTAAAATTGGACCTAAGCCGGAATGAAGTAAATGACACCTATATCATTGGTGACGGCGGGAACTATGCTAAAGTAAATGATGTAGCTACGGACGACAACAAAATATACGCGGCCATGGAAAACGGCATAAAAGAAGCCGACCTCAGCAACCCATTTTTAGTAGACTACACACAATGGAGTAATCGTACCGATCTTCCACATGCCGGAATGAACATTTCGCACATAGAATTGTTTGAAGAAAAGCTGTTTATTGCAGATCGAAATTCTTTATTTAATGACGATTCCTTATTTGCATTCAATGGTGCAATATGGGAAATAGACAATTCGGAATCGGGACAAGACATCTTTAGTCTTCGCGTCGAAACTGGAAAATTAGTGGTTTCCCACCGAAGCTCCGTAGCCATCCTGAACGGGTTAAACGATCAGCTTGAAAACCTATATAATTTTGGAGGTAATTTTTTTAATTCATTTGATGCTTACTATGATGGTACGACCACCTGGATTGGATCAGAACGCAAAGGATTAATTAAGGCGGTTGGGAATTGGGATACGCAATCTATTTATCCTCAAGGACCGTTATTTTCAGAAAGCTATTCTATGAATTTTGTTGAAAATGATTTATGGATTACTGCTGGACAATTGCAGGGTAGCCTGGGAGTCAATGGATACAATAGAAATGGGTTCTGTAAGTTCGCCGGAGATTACTGGGTTACATTCAATGAAAACACGAACAGCTCATCTGTTTTTGACAGTACAGATGCTTTTGACTATACCTATGTAGCTGTTGATCCAAGCAATCCTGAGCATATATTTGTGTCTTCAAGCTCCGTGCTTGGTTTAATGGAAATGACAGGGGGGGAGATTAATAATTTGTTTAATAAAACAAACTCTAGTATTGAGCAGAGAACGGGAACAACGAACCTTTATGACCTGTCAGAATGCCATTTTGATATAGATGGAAATTTATGGGTGACGAGTTCAAGATCCCCATCCCCATTAAGTATGAAATCACCAGACGGCACATGGAAAAGCTATAGCTGCACTTCTCTTTTACCAACAGATAGAATTTCTAATTCTGTAATGGATGACAATGGAACCATCTGGGCAACAGTGCCCCGCAAAGGAATATGGGCCTACAAAACGAACTTAACTCCAACAGATGAAAATGACGACGAATGTCAGGTGCTTACAACCACGGTTGGTAACGGCGCCTTGCCTGTCGCAAATGTAAATTGTGTGGCATTAGATTTAGATGGAGAATTATGGATTGGAACAGAAGCTGGACCAGCAGTTATTTATAGCCCATCGAATGTCTTTGGTGGCGGGAATTATGATGCGCAGCAAATCTTGATTGAACAGGACGGAAACGTTCAAATTTTATTAGAGACTGAGTCGATTACAACCATAGAAATTGATGGAGCGAACAGAAAGTGGATAGGAACTCAAAATTCAGGTGCTTTTTTAATTAGTGAGGACGGAACAACCCAGGTGCTCCATTTTAATGAAGAAAATAGTCCGTTGCCGTCAAATGAAATAAAAGACATCGAAATCAATGGCGCGTTGGGTGAAGTTTTCTTCGGCACGTCAAAAGGTGTTTTTTCATACAGAGGCAGCGCGACGGCAGGTGGTGAGTTTTTCTCAGAAGTTTATGCCTATCCTAATCCGGTTAGACCCGAATTTGATGGCACTATTGCTATTAAGGGTTTGCTCAGAGATTCAGATGTGAAAATTACAGACGTTAGCGGTAACCTGGTATTTGAAACAACCTCTTATGGTGGACAAGCTTTGTGGAACGGTAGAACCTTCGATGATCAAAAAGTATCAAGTGGCATTTATTTGGTTTTTGCTTCCAGTGAAGACGGGTCATTGGCGGTAGTAACTAAAATTGCAATTATCAACTAATTGTACCCCAGAAATCTCGTTAATTAAAAAAAAGGATGTTAGAAGCAGATGTAGGCATTGTTTTTCATCACATTAATTACGCAGAATCTAGTGTTATAGTAAAACTACTGTCTAAGAATCACGGCCTAATTTCACTAATGATAAAAGGAGCAAAGAAGAAAAAGTCCAGCACGATTGCAAAATTACAACCGTTATCTTTAGTTGCTGTAGAATACTATTATTCTGAACAAAAAGACCTGCATACAGTACGAAACTTAGACCTTTCCACTCCATTCAAGACCCTACACAGTAACCCAATGAAAGCGACAGTGTTACTGTTTCTGAATGAAATACTGTTCAAGTCTATTCAGCAGCAAGAAAAAAACGATCCGGTATTCGATTTTATTCAATCTTTCTTAATACGGATAGATCAAACGGCATTTAACCCGAATTGCCACCTGTGGTTCGTTTGTAAACTGACTACTTTTTTAGGGATTGCTCCAGATATTTCAAGCTTTAAGAAAGGCACTTTTTTGAATCTAATTGAAGGGGAATTCGTTGCCAACAACCACAGAAAAGGGGGGTGCAGTGAAATTGCCTCAGAAACAATTTTTCGATTAATAGGCATGGAATTTGATGAGTTAACGGGTTTAAAGCTCACACGAGAAATACGTAGAGAAACACTTCAAACATTGATTGATTATTATCAAATACAGTTGGAGGGAATAAAAAACATAAATTCGCACCTCGTTTTGCAAGAACTTTTAGAATGAGAATTCCGTTATTTTTTGTGTTCTTACTACCAATGCTTGAGTGCGCAGCACAAGTTGTTCAGGTAATTGACCCGCTGGATTACAGACCTATCGCGGATGTGGTTATTTCTGACACAAAGTATACTAAGTCAGTTAAAACCAATTTAGTTGGCCAGGTTTCATTGGCGCCTTTTAGCGCCAAAGATTCGTTAGTCTTTGAAAACCCCTATTACAATACGAAAAAGGTGTCTTACAAAACATTAAAGAAAGATGGTTTTAAAATGTTTTTATTAGATAAATCCTTCATGTTTGAAATCGAGGTTGACGATGGATTAAAAAGGGACCCCCCAAAAACGAGTACAAATTCTCAAATAAAAATATTAGCACCGGATGAGATTGCTAACATTAATGCGCAAACTACTGCCGACATGTTAGAATCTACAGGTTCGGTTATGGTTCAAAAAAGTCAAGCAGGAGGAGGGAGCCCAATAATACGAGGCTTTGAAGCGAACCGAATTTTATTAGTGGTGGACGGAGTAAGAATGAATAACGCTATTTACAGATCTGGCCACCTGCAAAATGCGATAACTGTAGACAATAACGTCCTTCAATCCACGGACATATATTTTGGTCCAGGATCTGTTATTTATGGAAGCGATGCGCTGGGAGGGGTTATTCATTTTCACACCAAAACACCAAGATTTAAGGGAGCTCAAGATTTTACGGGAGCAAGTGTTAAATCAATAGCCAGATACAGTTCCATAAATCAAGAAAGAACGGGCCACATCGATTTAGAATTGGGCGGTAAAAAGTGGGCTTACCTGGCTTCACTTACACGATCTTCTTTTGGCGATTTAAGAATGGGATTAAATAGAGTACACGGTTTTGATGATTTTGGATTGGTGAGACAGTATGCTCAACGCATCAACGGGAAGGATTCAGCGGTGATTAATGCAGACCCCAGCGTACAGATTGGAACAGCATATGGGCAATATGATGTGCTCCAGAAAGTGAGATACAAAGCGTCTCAAAACTTTGATTTGATTTGGAATACGCAGTATTCCACCTCTACCAACATAGGTAGATTCGACAGGCTGAATGACACCCTTAACGGTACGCCTAAGTATGCAGAGTGGTATTACGGTCCCCAGAGAAGACTATTAACTTCTTTAAAGGGTGTTCTATCAAATCAATCAGGATTTTTTAACAAGGCTAGCTTTATAGTTGCGTTTCAAGATATTGATGAAGACCGGATTAATAGAAAGTTTAATAACGACTGGAGAAACAGCCGCTTTGAAGATGTGCAGGTATATAGTCTTAATCTTGATTTCGCAAAAACCTTGAACGAAAGACAGTCTATATCCTACGGCGCTGAGGCAACACATAATATTGTCACGTCCACGGCCTATTCGCAAAATATTCAAACCCTCGAAAAAGTAAGCACATCAACCCGATATCCAGATGGCGGCAGCACAATGAGCACGTTTGCAACTTATTTTGCTTATGACAGAAAGCTGTCGAAGTATGCGATTTTGAAATCGGGAGTTCGGTACTCCAGAGCAGTCTTAAAATCAAGCTTTTTGGATTCCAGCCTGCTAAAGCTTCCGTTTGATGAAATCAATTTTAATGGAGGAGCACTTTCCGGCAGCTTAGGCATCATGGTCGAACCCGACCCTACAAGTAAAGTTAATTTTATTCTCTCAACAGGTTTTCGCAGTCCGAATGTTGACGATTATGGTAAAGTCTTTGAAAAAAACGGATATGTCGTTGTACCTAACAACGAGCTAAAACCAGAAAATGCCTATAATGGAGAGATTAGCTTTGTAAAGTCTTTTCGAAAAACCATTAAAACAGTCACTTCTTCAGAGCAAAAAGCAGAAGCGATTCGGTTAGGTGCAGGGGTTTTTTATACGCAGCTCACCAATACGATTGTGCGCGTGAACCACCAACTTAATGGTGAGGATTCTATTTTATATGATGGTGAGCTCGCAAGAGTGCAAACAAATAGCAACGCATCAAATGCATTTTTACTAGGGGGTAGTGCAGAGTGTATGATTCGATTTACACCGTCGATTAACTGGAACACAACAGTTACATACTCTTTTGGAGAAGATTTATCAAATAGTGCTCCCTTGGGGCATATCCCCCCTATTTATGGACAAAGTACCATAAACTTGGCAAGACGACGTTGGAACATGTCCGTTTTTGCGCGATTTAACGGAGCAAAACAAGCCATTGACTATTCGCCAAACGGCGAAGATAATTTAGCAGAAGCAACTAAAAATGGCACTCCTGCCTGGTATACGATTAATCTGAAGTTGGGCATTCACCTGCATGAATATGCTTTGTTACAGCTAGGGTGTTACAATCTCTTTGATCAACACTACAAACAATTTGCTTCAGGAATATCTGCTCCAGGAAGAAATCTGTCATTTACCCTTAGAATGGGCTTGAACAAACGGAATTAATCCTTTTGGGGGATTCTTATTATCTTCGGCCAAATTCAAAATTAATGCAACGATTTATTGCAGTTTTCATTTTTGCAATTTTTGCCCACGTATACTATGGACAAAAGAAAAAAATAGATGCCTCGTCTTATGATGAATGGAACCACATAAAGAATGAACAGATTTCGGATAATGGAACTAGAATTACTTTCGAAATTAACCCAATTGCAGGAGATGGAGCGCTCTACATTTCAAGTGGAGCAGGTGCTGAGGTGAAAAATATACCCAGAGGAAAGTCAGCGCAGGTATCGTCAGATGGAAATACTATTATTTTTAAAATAAGCCAACCATACGACACGATTCGAGCCCTAAAAATTAAAAAAGTAAAAAAGGCAAAATTTCCAAAAGACAGTGCCGCGATTTGGCACAACGGAATGGATACTTTGATTCGTTTTGACAAGGTAGACAGCTACAGTATTGCAGAAGAAAAATCAAGTTGGACGGCAATAGTATTTGACGACAATGATCGATTTAAAGCAGTAGAAAAGAAAAAGAAAAAGTGTTTTTTAAGAAAGAAGAAACCTGCACCACCTAAAATAACGGAGCAAGGAAAAGCAACCCTTTTTCTCAATCCAGAAACGGGCCAACGGCTTGCAATAGAAAAAGCGGATGCGTATGCAATATCAAGATTGGGCAATAAAATTGCCTACATCAGAAATAGCGTTATTTCGGACAGCCTAGACTCCGCTTCAGTATATCTGTATGATACAAAATTAGACAGTGTTGTTCGAGTTTTTCATCGAGAAGGGTCCGCAAAAAATTTGTTTTTTGATGAAGCCGAAAAAAGCCTTGGATTCATGGCCTCTGCAGATACTGGCGAGAATAAAAATTACACCCTTTATGTATTCGACAACAAGAGAATAACCCAGCCTATCCAATCGGATTGGTTGGAAGAGGGCTGGGGAATAAATGATGCACACGAGCCGTACTTTTCAAAGTCAGGAGAAAGACTTTTTCTATACACCTCGCCATTAAAAAAAGACAATCCGAAAGACACTATTCCAGCAGATGAAAAAGCCCAGCTTGATGTGTGGAACTACAAAGACGGTCGGCTCCAACCTCAACAGTTACTTTCTGTTAAAAGAGACAGGAATAAGGGTTATTTAGCGGTATGGAATAGGGAGGAAAATAAGTTTATTCAAATAGGCAGTGCAACCCTGGGCTTTGAGGGTTTTTCGCAAATGGATGGTAATGGTAATTTCTGTCTGGGATCTACGCAGCTTCCATATGAACGGCTCATGTCTTGGGAAGGGTGGTTTAGCGACTATTATAGAATTAGTGTAGCTACAGGTGAGCAAAAACTGCTGGCCAAGAAAGTACAATATCGACCGTATTTTTCTCCTGAAGGAACGTGGTTTGCCTACTTTAGCCAAGCAGACACAACTTGGCACGCAGTAAACTGCGAAACGCTAGAAGACAAAAGCATTACAGCGGGGATAAAGGCTCGTTTCGACAATGAAGATGACGATCACCCAATGGCGCCTAATCCATACGGAATAGCGGGCTGGACGAAAGATGGCGACATTATTGTTTATGACAAATTTAATGCTTGGCGGATTAATTTAAAAAATGAATTTCCACCTCAAAACTTAACAAGAACAAGAAGCTCGGGGTGGGAATATCGATACTGGAAACAAGATCCTGAGGAGCATTACATTGACTTAAAGGACGTTACTTTCTGGGAAGGGTTTAATCACACAACAAAAGCAATTGCGATTGCGGAACTGGGACGACAATCCATACGAAATATTTATCGAGCTGATGCCCAAATGAACACGCTAATAAAAGCGAAACATTCAGATAAAGTTATCTTCAGAACGCAGCGTTTTGAAACTTATCCAGACTTAAAAGTAACGACAACGGCATTTGCTGAGGTGACTCCAATCAGTGAGGCTAATCCGCAGCAAGGTGATTACAACTGGGGAACAGTTGAACTGATTTCATGGAAAAGTTTTAAGGGATTACAGCTTGAGGGTTTGTTGTACAAGCCTGAGAATTTTGATTCTGAAAAAAAATATCCGTTAATGGTCTATTTTTATGAGAAGAATTCCCATAACCTGCATCGCCACTTTGCGCCAAGACCAACGGCATCGATTATTTATCCAAGTGAATACACAAGTAATGGATACCTCGTTTTTATTCCGGACATTAAATACATAGACGGTCATCCGGCAAAAAGTGCCTATGATTGCATTGTTTCAGGAACAGATTTTTTAACAAAAAAATTCAGCTGGGTTGATTCTTCAAAAATGGCCTTGCAGGGACAGAGTTGGGGTGGATATCAAACGGCCATGCTAATTACCATGACCAATAAATACAAATGCGCGATGGCAGGGGCACCTGTCAGCAATATGACGAGTGCTTATGGGGGCATTCGGTGGGGTAGTGGCTTAAGTAGAATGTTTCAATATGAACAAACACAAACAAGACTTGGAGGGAACCTGTGGGACAGCCTTAATGTGTACATTGAAAATTCTCCAATATTTTACGTTCCTAAAATTGAGACTCCGATATTAATAATGCACAACGATAACGATGGTGCAGTCCCTTGGTACCAGGGGATTGAGTATTTTGTTTCCTTACGAAGATTGAACAAGCCAGCTTGGCTTCTCAACTATAATGGAGATCAACACAATCTCAGGAAGAAAGCAAACATGCGTGATTTAAGTATTAGAATGAGGCAGTTTTTCGACCATTATCTGTTAGATAAACCTCAACCAAAATGGATGACAGAAGGTGTACCAGCGATAGAAAAAGGTGAAAATTACGGATTAAAACTGGAGGAGTAATTTACTTTTTAGCAGTTTCCAAAGGACGTTGTTCTAGGTGTTTTTCAATTTCAATAAGCCTGTGCAGAATGGCTTCTTTTTCAGCCTTTAATTCATGAAATTTTTCATTTAACGCCTTAAATGCTAATGTTTTTTCTTCTAAAAGTTCTGCTTTATATATTAAGCCTTTTAGGGCCGCCATATTAACACCATCAATGTCAATGGTTGTTATTGTTGTGTCTGATTCACCATAGCCAAAGAGCGCATAAAAATCTTGTGCCATTGGTCCAATGTGCCTTATGCTTGAATCTTGCGTTTTGTAGTTCCATTCGCTAACTTCAATTGATTTTAATTTGTTTAAGATGTCTATTTCATCAACGGGTAAAATATTTTCTTTTTTGGTTGAATCAGATACAGAAGCCCAAGCGCCACCACCCGCAGGTAATGTAACTCCGGTAGACAAGTCAGTTGCAGAATAGAAAATAGTCCCGCCAGCTGCACGTACCATGAATTGATTTTCTGCCGTGGAGTAGAATGTTGCAGATGTTGATGATGCATCAGCGTATAAAAACGATCCGTTGTGGTTAGAATTAGCGGATGCTCCAAGAGCATAAGACTTGTGTCTGTGGCAATACAATCATAACCTATTGCAAACCCTATGATTATAAGTCAAACTTGATGCCCTGCGCTAGCGGCAGTTCCGTAGACCAATTGGTAGTATTGGTTTGTCTTCTCATATAGAT
>JABJPZ010000221.1 GCA_018663635.1 Crocinitomicaceae bacterium | reverse complement strand
TAGCAGGCGTAGAAATGGCCAAAATAATTTTCAACTACATAGATTCGTCCATTAAAATTAAGGTGCTAATCGAAGACGGAAGTAATGTGAATTGTGGCGATGAGGTCTTTTACGTCACTGGACCTGCTCAAAGTATTTTAAAATGTGAGCGCATCGTACTCAATTGTATGCAACGCATGAGTGCAATCGCGACAAAAACCAAACAAGCGGTTGATCTTTTGAAAGGACTAGACACAAAGATTCTTGACACCAGAAAAACAACACCTGGCATCCGTTTTATGGAAAAATGGGCGGTGCGTATTGGAGGTGGAGAGAATCATCGAACGGGCCTTTTTGACATGATTATGTTAAAAGACAACCACATTGATTATGCAGGAGGTATTGAAAATGCCATCCTTAAAACAAATGCATATTTACAATCAACTGGAAAAAAATTAAAAATAGAAATCGAAACAAGAAACCTTAATGAGCTAGAAACGGTTCTTTCTATTGGTAAAGTTGATCGAATTATGCTGGATAATTTCTCTTTCAAAGACCTGCGTAAAGCAGTTAAGTTAATCGATGGTCAATTCGAAACTGAGGCATCTGGCGGTATTAATTTGACAACCATAAGGCAATATGCGGAATGTGGTGTTGATTATGTATCCATGGGTGCTTTGACACATTCTGTACACAATATGGACATGAGTTTGAAAGCAATGTAATGGGAAATAAATTATTGCACCGAATAAAAGAATCTACCATTATCAAGACTTTGATTCACCTTTTTAAGCAAGTGAAGCCACCTGGCTTTGAGGGAATGAACCTACATGAGTTAATTCTTTTTGTAGCCGGTTCATTTAAAAAAGGCAATTTCTCAATCCGTTCTGCAGCAATTTCGTTTAATTTAATCCTATCTATATTCCCCCTCTTACTTGTTATTTTAGCACTAATACCGTACATCCCATTGGATGGTTTTCAAATGCAAGTACTATCTGAAATCGCTTTATTCATTCCAGAAAATATGACAGAATTATTGCTGCCAACATTGGAAGATTTAATTTTGAAGAAACACTACGTGGTGTTATCCGTCGGGTTTATTTTGACCATTTATTACGCTTCAAACAGTATCAATACCATACTAATGTCATTTAACTCCTCCTTTCAAATAGAGTTGAAAAGACATCCGGTAAAACAACGAATAATCGCATTGGGCGTAAGCCTAATCTGGGCCGTTTTTTCAATAGGTGCATTTATCCTTATTATTTTGGGTGAACAATTGGTAACAATCCTGCAAGAAGGCCTTTCTTTAAATGAATCAATCACTTATTTTGCTGGACACAGCATAAAATGGTTCATCGTATTTTTCATGTTAATATTTGGAATATCGATCCTTTATAATTTTGGAAACCCGGAAACCAAAAAATTCAAATTCACAAGCGCTGGAGCATCATTAGCTGCTATCGTTATTATTTTGGCTTCCATTGGTTTCATGCAATACGCAACTCATTTCGGAAGTTACAATGAACTTTATGGATCTTTGGGGTCTCTAATCGTACTCTTGTTATGGCTAAATCTGTGCTCTCGAATCTTGCTTGTTGGGTTTGAGTTAACGACGAAAGTGGACATTAAAAAAGAAAGCCAACGACTAGAAGTCTCCACAGAAAAGAATTAAACAAAAAATTTTACTTTTTAGAGTTTAGTCTATTCAATAATTTATGCGCAGTTCCATTAATGTCTGGTGATATTTTCGGTAATAAAATCGCAGGTATGAACAAAATACTTGCTACAATTGACCGTATCGCTATATCGAGAATTAAATGTTCGAACAGAGGTATGTAACTTACAATTAAGATAACTCCGAACGCTATTCCAAAAGTATACAGATGCCTCCAGGAAAATGGTTGCATTTTATATTTTATTAGCAAAAATAAAAAAGTAATTATCGCAAAAATCAAGCGAGATGCTGCAGTTGCCACTGCAGCACCAATAAGTCCATATTTTGGTATGAAAATAAGATTGCCAATAACAATAGACAATGCCAATAGTGGTACAGTAATCGAGCTCAACCAATAATATGAACTATTCCAAATTATCGCTCCATTGGCGCCCATTGCTGCTTGAATTAAATTACCAATGGCTAAAAACAAAAAAGCATATTTACCTACTTCAAATCCCTCCGGAAAAATTAAAAACACACTATCAATATTAATCCATATTCCCAAAAACGTAAATACTCCTATAACAGACATGGTTAATGAAGACTTCGAATAAATACTCCCTAATTCTTTTTGGTCACCCTGTTGCCAAGCTGCGCTGATTACGGGCGTCGCTATATTCATCACACTTCTCATTGGAATCAATATCAATATGGCCATAAATGCCATCCGACCATAAATGCCTGCTAATTCAATCCCATCAAAACCCATCACTATTGGAGCTATGGCCCCAATCATGATAATATCTATATTACTTAACAAGGTTCCTGCAACACCTGTTGAAAAAATAGCAGCACTGAATTTTATTATTGATTTCTTTTCCTTTTTAGGCACCTCAAAAGGAACATTTATTTTATAGGATACGGTTTTTCTTATAATTTTTAAATACAGTAATGTGTTCAGTAAATAACCACAGACGTAAAAAATCAAAAACTGATCAAAATGTATAACCTTGCACAAAAGGAGCATGAATAATCCACTTTGAAAAACCCGAGATATCAAATCCTTAATGACAGACTGATGAACCGTTTTTAATAAACTCCTTAAGTACCCCCCAAAAAATTCTTGAAAAACAAAAAAGGTCAAAAGGGGTATATAGATTAAATAATATTCACCAAAAATGGAAGACTGTCCACTGTATGCATTAACGATGTAGTCTTTAAATAGTAAGAAGATAGCAATAGCAATAATTAAACTTATGATTACATTTTTCAATACATAGTTGACCAAACCGTTGGCTTGGTTATGCATGAACTTAGGATAAAATTTGATAACCGTTTGCGGGCCACCAAAAAGAGAAATCTGACCACCAATAAGCATTAAAGAAAGTAGGACACTGAACACCCCCAATTCGTGTGGACTCAATGCCCGGGGCATCAATATCAAATTGTTAACTGTCCCAACAATTACACCTATATAGAGAACGATGAAGTTCCAATACCCCTGTTTGGCTATAATTCCCATTATCCTATCTAAACTACGTATATGTTGTTGCTAAAACGCAATTCTTTCTCGCAATTATCACCAATCAAATTGTGATATTTTAAATCATTTTAAGTAAAACAACGAAAATCTAACTTAATTGCTTTGAAAAATAATGTTAAAATACATTAACCTACAGATGAAAAATAAAACAAAAGTGCTATCAGAATAAGTATATTTACGAAGTTCTTATTGCAAGTTATATCATTCAACCAATTAATTCTCAATGCATATAATTCTGAAGATGGAAACCGTGAAAATGAGTACAATTTGAGAACAGGAAGAATATAGATAATGAGATACATTGTCTTGGTAACAATATTGCAAGAAAATATGTTTTATTTACTATATTTTCGCTAATGTAGAGTTTTATAAACGATTTATTTCTTGTCATAATTAATGGATAAGCACATATTATTTTGATGTTCAAACGAAGGTGATAATGAATTTAAAAGGGAAAAAAGTTTTAGTTACGGGAGCAGATGGATTCATTGGAAGCCATTTAGTAGAACATTTATTGGAAGAAGGAGCAATTATCAAAGCATTTGTTTATTACAATTCTTTTAACTCCTGGGGATGGTTAGACAGTTTCTCTCAAGAAAAGCTAAATAAAATCGAAATATTTACGGGAGATATTAGAGATCCTAATGGAGTGAGAACAGCAGTGCAGGGTTCTGATATCGTCTTTCATTTGGCCGCACTAATTGCCATTCCTTTTTCATATCATTCGCCAGACAGCTATGTAGACACCAATGTCAAAGGAACATTAAATGTTTTACAGGCTTGTAAGGACTTTTGTATTGAAAAGCTTTTAGTTACCTCTACATCAGAAGTATATGGAACAGCGTTATATGCTCCCATTGATGAAAAGCATCCAAAACAAGGCCAATCACCTTACTCAGCTACTAAAATTGGCGCAGATCATATGGCAGAATCGTTTTATCGATCGTTTGATTTACCCGTTACTATTGTAAGACCCTTTAATACTTTTGGGCCCAGACAATCAGCTAGAGCAGTAATTCCAACAATAATAGCACAACTGGCTTCTGGATTAGATGAAATAAAATTAGGGGCTTTATCTCCTACCAGAGACTTGTTATTTGTAAAAGATACTGCACAAGGATTTGTAGAAATAGCACTATCTGACAAAGTAATTGGACAGGAAATTCAAATTGCAACCAATGAGGAAATATCAATTGGGGATTTAGCACAAAGTATTATTGACATTATGAATCCTGGTGCAAAAATTCTATCTGACGAAAATCGTTTAAGGCCTGAAAAAAGTGAAGTCAATAGATTGATAGGTTCTAATGAAAAGATTTCAAGTTTAACGAACTGGAAAAGAAAATATAGTTTAGAAGAAGGACTTAAAGAAACAATTGATTGGTTTTCAAATTCTGACAATTTAGCTAAATACAAAGCCAACATTTATAATATCTAATGATCAACAATCTAATTAAAGATATTAAATCCATTTATGGAAAAGAAGGTTTCATTCCGTTACATGTTCCTTGTTTTAACAAAGTTGATCGCGATAAAGTAATGGATTGTTTGGATTCTTCTTTTGTAAGTAGTGTTGGTCAATATGTCGATCAATTTGAATCAGAAATTAAAAGTTTCACAGGTGCAGAATATGCCGTAGCAACGGTTAACGGCACAGCAGCTTTGCATACTGCATTACACTTACTAGGAGTGACCTATAACCACGAAGTAATCTGTCAACCTTTTACATTTATAGCAACTACAAATGCCATTAGCTATTGCGGGGCTTTTCCTGTATTTGTAGATATAGAGCAAGATTATTTGTCTTTATGTCCCGCTAAGCTTCGAAGGTTTCTAGAACAAGAATGTTTACATAAAAAAGATGGTATTTTCAATAAACACACGAAAAGGAAAATTGCTGCAGTTGTGATGATGCATAGCTTTGGAATGCCTGGAAAAATTCACGAAGTAAAAGCAGTATGTGATGAATTTAATCTACTGTTAATTGAAGATGCGGCTGAATCATTGGGAAGTTTATATGAAGGAAAACATACGGGAACTATAGGACACATTGGTATTTTTAGCTTTAATGGAAATAAAATCATTACTTGTGGCGGTGGTGGGATGTTAGTTACAAATAACGAAATGATAGGACACAGAGCTAAACACTTAACCACAACCGCAAAAATTCCTCATAAGTGGGAGTATCATCATGATGAAATTGGATTTAATTACCGTCTTCCTAACTTAAATGCTTCTTTAGCTGTAGCTCAAATGTCAAAATTATCGGATTTTGTCGATATAAAACGTAAGATTTCAGATCGATATAATGATTTATTGCAGAATTATCCTGAGATAAAATTAATTCGAGAAAACGAAAATCGAAAATCTAATTACTGGCTAAATGCCATTATTTTCAAATCAAAAAGTGTCCGAGATAAATTTTTGGAAACCAGCAATTCGAATAATGTCATGACGCGCCCACCTTGGGATTTGATTTCCAATCAACGTCCTTATAAAGATTGCTATTGTTTTGATAATACTGTTTCTTTAGAAATGGCTTCGAGAATAGCTAATATACCATCAAGCGTAATCAATTATGAAGGTTAAAATTATTGCAGAAGCTGGAGTCAATCATAATGGGTCTATCGAAACTGCTAAAAAGTTAATTGACGCAGCTGCTAGAGCTGGGGCTGACTACGTGAAATTTCAAACTTTTAATGCTGAAAAGCTGGTTGACAAATTCACCCGTAAGGCAAAATATCAAGAGAAAAATACGGGTAAAGGAAGTCAATATGAAATGTTGAAAAATCTGGAACTTACAAATCAAGAATATTTAGAGCTTTGTAGATATTGTAACCTCAAAAATATCAAATTTCTATCCACTGCATTTGATGTAGACAGCTTAACATTTTTAGTAAATGACATTGGAATAGATTTGATAAAAATTCCGTCTGGAGAAATCACTAATTATTTTTTATTGACGAAAATTGCCTTGTTTAACCTTCCAACTGTAATGTCTACGGGAATGTCTACACTTGCAGAAATTGAGAGAACCTTAAACTTCTTAATTCGCAATGGATTGGAAAAGAAGAATTTGATTTTATTGCAGTGCACTACAGCTTATCCGACACCTATGGAAGAAGTAAATTTGCGAGCTATGTTAACCCTTGCGAAGAAATTCGATGTTAGTGTTGGCTATTCTGATCATACTAATGGGATTGAAGTAAGTGTAGCTAGCGTAGCAATGGGAGCATGTTTGGTTGAAAAACATTTTACTTTGGATAACAATATGGAAGGGCCAGATCATAAAGCAAGCTTGAATCCAAGTGAGTTAGTCCAATTAGTGTCTTCCATTAGAAATGTGGAACTTGCGTTAGGAAGTACTGAGAAAAAGATAACTCCGACTGAAAAAGAGAATCAATTAATTGCTAGAAAAAGTTTGTTCTACATCAGCAACTTAAAAAAAGGTGATGAATTAATTCTCGATTACTTTGAAGCTAAACGACCGGGAACAGGTATCAACCCATTAGAATTAGAGTCTATTTTAGGAAAGACTCTTTTAAAGGACATTTCAAAAGGAGATTTGGTAAATAACAGTGATTATGCATAAAGTAATTGTACTTACAAGTTCTAGAGCAGATTACGGCATTTATCGACCGTTATTAAAATTGCTAGCGGCTAGTAATGAAATTGATTTGGGAATAATCGCCTTTGGCGCCCATCTGTTCCAGTCTCACGGTCAAACAGTCAATGCAATTAAGAATGAAGGCTACAGCATCCTTCATGAAGTCAATCATGAACCAATTAATGATAGCCCTCAAGGAATTTCATTCAATTTAGGAGAGGTTATTCAAAAATTCTCTTCCATTTGGGGAAAAGAGAAGGATACGAATTTAATTATTTGTTTAGGAGACAGATATGAAATGTTCGGAGCAATAATTGCGAGTATTCCTTTTCAATTGAAAATTGCCCATATACATGGAGGAGAAACTACACTTGGAGCAATTGACAATATATTCAGGCATGGCATTTCGCTCAGTTCATCACTACACTTTGTTGCAACACAAGCCTTCCAAGCTAGATTGCAAGGTCTGTTAAATACAGACCAAAATATTTTTACAGTAGGAGCACTATCATTAGATAATATAAATGAAGTCGATCTTTTAAGCGTTAAAGAATTCGAAAAGCAATTTGACCTATTAATTGACAACCAAACTATTCTATGCACTTTTCACCCTGAGACTATTAATTTGGAAGCCAATAAAAAGTTCATTGAAAATTTTTCATTACTGTGCGATTTCTATACAGATTTGCGTTTCGCAGTGGGTTTACCAAATGCAGATACAGATGGTTCTTACTTACGAGAATCTTATTTAAGATTAGAGAATACACTTGACCGTGTTTCTTGTTTTGAACATTTAGGGACACAGGGGTACTTCTCAGCAATGAAAAACTGCAAACTTTTACTAGGAAATACAAGTTCAGGAATCATTGAGGCCGCATCATTTGAAAAGTATGTAATCAATGTTGGGGATAGACAAAAAGGAAGAGTTAATTCAGATAATGTCTTCAATACAAGCCTAGATTTTCAGGATATGAAAAATGCTTTGGAAATGGCAATCTCAAAAGGTAAATTTGAAGGAGAAAACGAATATAAAAAAGACAACAATATGACGGTTGCAGAAGAAGTTTATAATGAAATAATAAATTATTTAAGTGACTGACTTCGCCATAATAGCTTATTCGGGACATGCCTATGTAGTCCTAGACTCCCTTAAAGCATTAGGAGAAAACGTATTGGGCTACTTTGAACAAACACAAAAAGAACTAAATCCGTATTCATTAGTTCATTTAGGACCAGAATCCACTGATCTTATTCAAAAATATCCAAACACATTCGTTTGCATCGGAGACAATCAACAACGAAAAAAATTAATTGAAAAATATAATCTAACCTGTGCGTCTATTATTGATCCGAGTGCTTTACTGTCCGAGCATTTTGAGCTGGGAAAAAACACCTTTATAGGCAGGAGAGTTACTGTTAACAGTATGGCCAGCGTTGGCAATGGTGTGATTTTAAATACTAATTCTGTCATTGAACATGATTGTATCCTAGCAGATTATGTTCATATTGCACCAGGTGCTGTTTTATGTGGCAATGTGAATGTAGGAGCAGGCAGTATTATCGGAGCAAACAGCACCATTATCCCAAACATTTCTATTGGGACTAATGTTGTTGTTGGAGCTGGAGCAGTCGTAACCAAAGATATTCCGGATAATCATGTTTTTATTGGAAAAACGTTAAAGGAAAGAAAGTGGAAAAACTAAAGTTTGTAATCAAATCCTCTGAAACCGTCGAATCGAGTTTAAACAAGCTGGGAAAACAGGGAGTTTCAAAACCCATTCTATTTGTGACCGATGAATCAGGTAGCATTCTGGGTACTTTAACAGATGGAGATGTAAGAAGGGGCTTATTAAATGGAGGGCAATTAAGTGACCCAGTCTTTTCGCTTGCCAGGAAAGAGTTTAAATATTTCCGATCTCTGGACGAATTAAACGAGGAAACTTTTAAAGAATTAAAAAGTCAAGGAGTTAACCTAGTGCCGCTAATAAACCAAAAAGGAGAGCTGGAAAAGATAGTGGATCTTAATGCAAAAAGAGCAATGCTTCCGTTAGAAGCAATTGTTATGGCTGGTGGCTTAGGAACACGGTTAAAACCTCTAACAGATAATACACCGAAACCATTACTCGAAATTGATGGAAAACCAATTATTCAATATAATTTGGAACGATTGTCTTTATATGGAATTAATAAGGTAAACATTACGTTAAGGTATTTGGGGGACCAGATTATTGAAACTATAGGAGATGGTGAATCTCTGGGAATTGATATTGAATATGTAAAGGAAAGTGAACCACTTGGAACAATTGGAGCCGTAGGACTAATTCAGAATTTAAAAAATGACGCAGTTATTTTAATGAACTCCGATCTCTTAACAAACATCGATTTCGAAGATTTTTACAAAGAATTTATTGAAAAGAATGCAGATATGGCAGTTGCTGTTATCCCATTTGAGGTAAACATTCCATACGCAGTTTTAGAAACCAACGAAGATAAATTAGTCGAATCATTTGTTGAAAAACCAACCTACACGTATTACTCAAATGCAGGTATCTATTTAATAAAAAAAGAATTATTAAAGCTAATTCCAGCAAATACCAAATTTGACGCAACGAACTTCATGGATGAGCTTATAAAATGTGATAAAAATATTGTTGTATTTCCTATTAGGGGATATTGGTTGGATATAGGAAAGCACAATGATTTTGAAAAAGCTAAAAAAGACGTGGCTCACATCAATTGGTGAAAATGAAAAAAAAGCTTTTCATATCAATATGTGCTAGAGGGGGATCTAAAGGAGTCCCTAATAAGAATATTAAGAAATTGGATGGTAAACCTCTAATTGCCTATTCGATTATTTTGTCAAATAAATTAAAGCAGTACTTTGATGTTAAATTAGGGTTATCGACGGATGATTTGAAAATTAAAGAAGTTGCACAAGATTTTGGCTTGGTAACCGATTATATTAGACCAAATTTATTGGCATCAGATTCTGCCGGGAAATTAGATGTGATCAAGGCTTTATATGCACATCATCAATTAGATGATTATGTTGCTGATTTTGTTTTAGACCTCGATGTCTCCTCACCTTTAAGAAATTTGAATGATATTTTAAATGCCTTTCATATTTTTGAAAAAGAGCCAGAAACTTTAAACGTATTTTCTGTAAGTAAGGCACATAAAAATCCTTATTTCAATATGGTTGAGCAAGACGAAAATGGATACGTTCACTTATGTAAGCCCCTCAATCAATCCGTTTATTCAAGGCAGTCTGCTCCCGAAGTATTTGAAATGAATGCTTCCTTTTATATCTTTAGAAATGAATACTTTAAACTAAATAAGGATTCTGTATTTACTGAAAAAACAAGGCCTTTCATCATGGATCATATCTGTTTTGATATTGATGAAACACTTGATTTTGAATTCATGGAATTTTTAGTCAAAAATCAAAAATTAGACTTTGAAATATGAAGGTTTTAATCGTTGGATTTGGTTCTATTGCAAGAAAACACGTAAATGCCCTGTCCGAATTAGAACAAGACCTGTCGGTGTACGCACTCAGAAGTTCTACTGATTTCGAGCCTATTTCAGGAGTCGAGAGCATTACTAGCACTGAACAAATTCCAGATGACATCGAATTTATTGTGGTAAGTAATCCCAGCAATAAACATTTTGAAACGATTGAATCGTTGGCGCAACTAGGAAAAAACATGTTTATAGAAAAACCTTCTATTCATCGTTTAGATGGAGCTAACGCGCTAATTAATCGCGTAAAAGAATATGATATAAAAACTTATGTTGCTTGTAATTTGCGGTTTTTAGATTGTCTAAAATTCCTGAAACAACAAATTTCTCTAAATCAAATTGGAAGAATTAATGAAGTAAATATTTACGCAGGTTCTTATTTACCCGATTGGAGGCCAAATCAAGATTTTAAGAACACTTATAGTGCCCTATCTGAATTGGGGGGAGGGGTACATTTAGATCTAATACACGAAATCGACTATACCTATTGGATGTTTGGTATTCCTAATCAACAACGTTTACTCCATACCTCTAATTCTAGCCTGGAAATTCAATCCACAACCTATGCCAACTACTTATATCAATATCAGCAGTTTTGCGTCAATGTGGTATTAAATTATTACCGGAGACCTGCTAAAAGGTCCATTGAAATAATTACTGAAAATGCAGTAATAGAAGTTGATTTGTTAAAGAACTGTGTAAAAAGTAATGGGGCTATATTATTTGAATCGGATCAAAAAATAATAGATACCTATAAAAGTCAAATGAAGTTTTTCCTTAAGCATCATAAAACCAAGGACTATAAATTTGACAATTCGCTAGAGAATTCTATCGAAGTAATTAAAATGTGTTTAAATGATTAATCTGAATAATAAAATAATTGTAATTACAGGTGGAAATGGTTTTCTGGGAAGCGAAATGGTACGGGAGGCAAAACAGGCAGGCGCAACAGTTGTCAGTGCAGATATTGTTTCCAAAAAAGAAAATGGCGTTGATCAATTTACAGGAGATTTAACAGAACCTGATACAGTGAAAGCACTCATTGATTACGTAATTGAGAAATATGGTAAAATCGACGGCTGGGTGAATAACGCCTATCCAAGAACTGATGACTGGGGATCTAAATTGCCAGACGTTTCCTATGACTCATGGAAATCAAATGTTGATATGCACATGAATAGTTATTTTCTTTGTTGCCAACAGGTTTTGGAAAAAATGAAACAGCAAGGATCTGGATCGGTGGTTAATTTGGCATCGATATATGGATTTTTAGGTGCTGATTTCAGTTTGTACGAAGGAACTTCCATGACTATGCCTGCGGCCTATTCAGCCATAAAAGGTGGTATTATCAACTTGACCAGGTATCTGACCTCTTATTATGGAAAAAGCGGATTGCGAATTAATACAATCTCACCTGGTGGAATTTATGATAATCAGCCAGAAATTTTCGTTGACAGATACAATAATAAATGTCCAACTGGTAGAATGGGCGATAAAAATGAAATTGCCCGTGCTACCAATTATTTACTATCAGACTACTCATCCTATGTTAATGGACACAACCTTGTTGTAGACGGTGGGTGGTCGGTTATATAGAAAATTAATGCGCAGTGGGTTTTATCGCATTTTTAGGAAGTAAAAACTATCTGCTGGAAAAAATAATTTAATGATAAACATCGCGTTGATTGGAGCTGGTCAAATTGGCAGTAGACACCTTCAAGGACTAAAACATATTAATCAGTCGTGTAATATTCAAGTCATGGATATTAACGAAAGTGCGCTCCAAATTGCTCAACAGCGATTTGATGAAGTTCAATCGGATGGATTTATTGGCACCGTTTCTTATTTAACGACATTATCCGCACTTGAGGGAGACCTAGATCTAGCTATTATCGCCACCTCAGCCAAATACCGAGCAAGCATAGTTCATGAGCTACTTTCAAAATTAAAGGTCAAAAACATAATTCTTGAGAAGGTGTTATTCCAGTCTATTGAAGATTATTATACTATTGAAACGGCATTAACCAAATTCAACATAAACGCATTTGTTAATTGTCCTCGGAGATATTTTTCTGATTACCAATTAATAAAAAAGGAGTTGCTGCATTCAGACAATATTAACATGACCGTTCATGGCACAAATTGGAGATTAGCATCTAACGGAATCCACTTTATTGATTTATTTCAATTTATAACGGGTGAATCCGTTAAGCTAAATATTGATGGGCTCAATCCTAAAATTATAGATAGTAAGCACGAAGACCTAATAGAAATAACAGGAGTTTTAAGTGGAGTGTCTGAATCAAAACACTGTTTATCAATGACTTGTGTTAATGGAGACAACATTCCTTTACTAGTAGAAATCTATTCTAATACTAAACGATTTGTAATTCAGGAGAGTATAAAAGGTGCCATTAAAATACAATCGGAATCTTTAAATGGTTATTGGGAAGAAAGCGCATTCGCTCCTATTTATCAAAGTCAACTTACTGGAACGATAGTGGAAGACATATTACAGGGAAATTGCAAATTAGCCGAATACAAAGACAGTATGCCTATTCACATAGAATTTATAGCTGCCGTAAACAATCATTTATCAATGATTTTGAATAAAAAAGTAAGTGTATGTCCCATAACATAAAATCTGAACCAATTTTGCTTGTTGGAGCGGGTCCAATGGCTATCGAGTATGCCAGAATCCTCAAAGATGCAGATGTTAATTACACTGTTGTAGGCAGGGGATTGAATTCTGCCAATAAATTTGAAAAAGAACTAGGCAAAACAGTCGTACAAGGCGGCATTGAATTGTATTTACAAGATCAAAATGAAATACCTAAAATAGCCATTGTTGCTTTACAAGTTAATCAGCTAGCTGCGATAACACAGCTCCTTTTATTTCATGGTGTAAAGAAGGTTTTAGTTGAAAAACCAGCAGGAATTACCAAAAAAGAAATTGAACAATTAGTCCATAAAGAGAAATTTTTTCAATCAAAAATATTTGTAGCATATAACAGAAGGTTTTTAAGTAGTGTTCAAAAAGCCAAGGAGTTGATCGTCGAAGATGGCGGAATACTATCATTTAATTTCGAATTTACCGAGTGGTCACACGTTATTGCACCACTTTCAAAACCAGAAGGAGTAAAAGAAACTTGGTTCTATTCGAATACTACTCATGTAGTAGATCTGGCCTTTTTTTTAGGTGGAGCTATTAAAGAAATGAAGTCATTCGTAAGTAGAGGACTGAAATGGCATCCAAAAGGCTCTGTTTTTTCAGGTGCGGGCATCACCAATAATGGAGCACTGTTCTCCTACCATGCAAATTGGGAAAGTGCTGGTAGATGGGGATTAGAATTGTCAACAGGTAAAAGAAAAATAATTCTTACTCCGTTGGAAAAAGTTCAAATACAAAATCTAGGAAGCATACAAGTTCATGAAATGGAAATAGATGATACATGGGATCGAAAATACAAACCAGGACTTTATCTTCAGGTTTATCATTTTATAATGAATGATGACTGTACGGACCTATTGCGTATCGGTTCCCAATTAGAAAATTTTGAGACCATTTTTGAAAAAATATTAAATGATCAATAGAAATGAAAGTATTATTAATTGGGGATAGTTTCGGTCTGGAAAGAGTACATTCAGGAGGTGGAAAAGTCGCTACAAACGAAACTTGGCCACATTTGGTTATGAACCATTTTAATAATGAAAAAATTGATTTCGAAATTGATTTCGAAGGGTTTAGGCGCATAGTAGAATGTCCAGCTATAATTGAGAAAAAGAATAAACTATTTGATGTCATTATTATTCAAGCTGGCATTGTTGATTGTTTCACTAGGCCTCTGGGTATTAAGCTTTCTAAAAACCAAAGCTTAATAAGTAAAATAATAAGAAGGTTGGTACGCGTGTTTAGAAAAGAATGGATGCTTTACTTTAACGCAGTTCAATGGAGCTCAAAAAATGAAATAGAAAACGCAATAAAAAATCTTGTTAAATATGGTAATAAAACCGGGTTTGTTAGTTGTTGTCCTATCTCTTTATCTCAGGCTATAAATTCACCGGGCGCTCAAGAAAAATTGATAGAATTTAATGCCAGCATTCAAAAATTTGTCGAAACCGATGACAACTTTTTTATGATTAGACCTGACCTGGCCTTCTTAAAAAGGGACTATACCGATTATATTCACCCCAAGGATTCTCATTTTAATGTAAAAGGAAATGAGATGATGTCAGCCTTAGTAATACACCAATTAAATATTCACTTCAAAGAAATTAAAACAACTGCTAATTAATCTATAGAATACTAAATCGTATTTGTAAATTAAATTAACTAGCACATTAAGTTGAAGTTATTATGTAATTTAGAACACTCAACTACGATATTAAAAACGCATGATTAAGCTTTTTTTCAAGAACAATATTAAAACCATTGTTGCCGTTGCCTTATTTCTAATAGTCGCACTTATCTATTTCTATCCTGTATTTGGAGATAACACACTTAAAATGAGTGATATATCTAACTGGAAAGGCATGGCGAAAGAGCTCAACGATTACCGAGATGTCAACAATGAAGAAGCGGTATGGACCAATTCATCATTTAGTGGAATGCCCGGATATCAAATCAGCGTTCAATATTTAAACCCTGTTAAAAATGTATATAATGCTCTAGTCGGCTTTTTAAGTTTTCCAGTTTCTGCATTGTTTTTTGCCCTCTTGTGTTTCTTCATTATGTGCAGAACGTTTAAGGTAGGCTTTTACGTATCCTTTATTGGGGCTCTCGCCTACGGATTTTCTACTTACAACTTCCTCATAATGGAAGCGGGCCATACCTCAAAAATGATGGCCATTGCATTTATTCCAGGGGTGATATCGGGGCTAATATTAGCCTATCGACATAAAAACTGGATTTTCTCATTCGTCGTATTGGCGCTATTTTTCTCTCTTGAGCTGTTGGTTAATCACATTCAGATGACTTATTACTTTAGTTTAGTGATTCTTGTTATCGGAATTGCCGAGTTCTTGAGATTAGCGAAGAAGAAAGAATACAAGTTTTTTGCGACTCGAACATTAGTGGTTATAGGAGCTTTGGTAGTTGGGCTACTGTCTAATTTTGGTAATTATTACAACACTTACGAGTTTGCAAAACAAACCATGCGCGGAAAATCCATGATTACTGTTGAACCCAATGGAGAACAAATTTCTGCAGAAGAACAAACTACCGGTCTAGACCCCGAGTACATTGTTCAATGGTGCTATGGTAAGGAGGAAACGTTAAACTTACTGATTCCAACAGCGAAAGGAGATAGTAGAAATCTCACAACAGAAGTCTTTGACCGACTCCGTTCGGAAGATCCTGTAGCTTATAATTATGTAGTTACGCAATACCAAGAAAACAATGGAAAAGTCTTTGGCGGATACTGGGGCGATCAGCCTTTTACCGGTGGACCTAACTATATTGGTGCAATTGTCGTTTTTCTGGCACTTCTTTATCTTATTTTTGTTAATTCTGCTCTGAAATGGTCTCTTCTTGTGGTTACCATCATCACCATTTTACTAAGCTGGGGAAAGAATCTAGGTGGCTCTGTAGACGATATGTGGCTAACCAATTTCTTCTTAGAATATGTTCCGCTATACAGTAAATTCCGAGCTGTTTCATCCATATTAGTTGTTCTAAATCTAATCTTCCCATTAATGGCCGTATTGTTTTTAAAACACATTATGGACCATAGTGATTGGGCAAAAAAGAAGTTAGTTACACTGACTGTAACGGGTGGAGCCATTATTATCCTTTTAATTATTGGCACTACAATAAATGGAAACTGGATTGGGTTTTTAAGCAATTTTGAAGAAACAAAATTAATAGAGCTTAACGAGGCATATTACAAAACGCAGCAAGGACAAAACCCAACGACTGCATTTGAAAAAGTTACCGAAATTCGGCAAGCTGTATTTGCTGAAGATGCATGGAGATCAATTGGGTTTATTTTATGTAGCTTTTTACTCTTCTTAACTTCCATTTGGAAACCTAAATATGCCACTTATACTACTATAGGTTTAGGTCTTTTTATATTAGCAGATCTTGTCACTATTGATAAACGATATTTGAATAATGACTCCGAACCCAGTAACAGAAAAGAATCTCATTTTATTGATCGAGAAGGCAAACATCAAAAATACATAGCAT
>JABJPZ010000220.1 GCA_018663635.1 Crocinitomicaceae bacterium | reverse complement strand
TTGTGGAATTAAGCCTAAAGGTTGGCCATCCAATGCTTCTCCAAATACAATTGAAAAGCTAGACTCTAAATGGATAAAATGAGCAAAATGCGGATGATAATGAAACCCCAAATCTACACCACTCATAATGACTTGATCCACTTGATTGTATTTAAAGCTTGGAAGGCCTTCAATCAATGTATCCATAGCCTCTATTGCAATATAATCTTGGAGAAAATTTACAAACGGATTTACAACGAAATTAATATGCTCAGCCTTGTATTCCAAGTAGGTATCTAATTGATTCGCCTTTTCAGAAACGAGATTTTCGTTTCCTATCTCATACCTCAGTGTACCGTGATGCACACCGTCTGAAAGTAATTCAGACGAATGGGGGGCTCGAAATCCCGTTGAAAGGTTAGTTTTAAACGTGAATTTCTTTCCGAATTTTGCCACGCCAATAGAATAATTTATACTTTGATAAGTATTAGAGAATACAGATACGGATGAATCAAATGCGGCTAAAATTCTCGAATCCCATCTTAAACCAGATTCTACCTTCCACGTTCCGAATTGTCCATTAATTAATCCATAAATTCCATTATCAAAAATATTAGAATTTGGAATTAGCGATTCTTCTGCCTTGTCCGAATTGCGATTAGATTGCATCATTCCCTGAGTTCCAATGGTCCACTTCCATTTGTTATCCGAAGAACGATTGAATCGAATGTTGTAAGTTGTTGAATTGAGGTCCAACTGTAGAGCCGGTTTGGTAAACTTCTCTTCGAATTCTGTTAGTAGATTCCGCGTATGACCAAGTAATATTTCAAGTTTTCCGTAATCAAAATAAAACTTATTTTCCCAAAGCAAATAGTGATTCTGATTTTCTTGAGCCGGTAAATTGTTCTCTCTACCTTGTGTGGTAATCTGAAATTCCGCTGGAATTATTGTTTCATCATGGGTATGTCCTGGAATTCCTAATCGATTTTGAAGAAAATTATAGCGCAGATTGGTTACCCACTTTCCCTTATTTATTCCTAGAGACAGTTTTGCAGAGTTTCCTTTGAATCTTGATTCAGCACCATAAAGACCGCTTGGCAGCTCATAGTCTGCATGATTGTAGTGATTGGCATATATATTAAATCGAAAGTTTGTCTTAGAAAATTTTACACTGGCGTAACTTTTGGTCCCCATCGATACCGACTCAAATCTTGAACCCAATTCCGCAGCGACTGTATTTACCTTTGTATATGCCTCGTCTACAAAATAGATTACACCACCCAATGCATCAGAACCATACAAGAGTGATGCAGGGCCTTTTATTATTTCTACTCGACCAATACCTAAATCTGTTAACCCTAATCCATGGTCTGCACCCCATTGTTGGTTTTCAATTCTTAAACCGTTCATATAGGTAATTACTCGATTTAATCCAAGACCTCTGATAACGGGTTTACTTATACCTACTCCAGTGCTGTTTTGATAGACTCCCGGTATATTAGCTATTAGGTCTCCAAGTGAATTAGATGTTAAGAGTTTTAAGTCTTCTAAGCTTCGTGATTCAATATTAGCAATTGTTTTTGCACCTAAAGAGTTTCTGAACCCGGAAACTATTATTTCCTCAAACTCCAAATGGCTCTGTTCAAGAAAAATCTCTAGACTTGTTGGATTATTTTCTTCAAGTGCTAATTGTACACTCTCATAACCGACAGCCGAAACAATGAGTGAAAATCTACTTGGAACATTTATGTTCAGACGAAAGACTCCTACCGAGTCACATTCAATTACTACGTTTAAATCAACAATACTAATCGAGGCATATGGGATGGGTTCCTTCGAATTTTTGTCTTTTACAACACCTGCAAATTCAGCTGGATATGCCCAAACGGAAAACACAATAAATGTTATGAGTAATGATATTCTTTTCATTCTTATATATTTGCAACAGCGATGCAAGTATAATTATTTTTGCAACATTGTTGCATAAGTGTGGAGATATTTAAACAAAAAAATATAAGAAATACCACTTTTAGACAAAAAGTGCTGGATATTTTCAATAATAATGAAAACGCCATAACTATTGCGCAAATCGAAAATTCTCTTGGTAAGCACGACAGAATTACGCTGTATCGAACCATTAGAACATTCATAGATACCGGAGTAATTCATGAGATTGTGATGCCTGGTGATCTAAAAAAACTCGCACTTTGTAATGATTGCGTTCAAGATCATGAGCACAATCATTGTCATGTACATCATCACAAGCATGTTCACTTTCACTGTGAAAAATGTGATGAAATAATTTGCGTCGACAATGAATTGCCAATTGTTAAATTAGCAGGATATCGGATCGATCAAGTAGAGGTTCAGGCTCATGGTATTTGTCCTAAATGTCTTTAAGTGCAAGCTTTAATTCTTCTTTAGAAAGTAATTTGACTGCATCTGGCAATACTATTTGTACAGACATTTTTCCTATTGCTATTCGAACCAACCTTAATGTTGGATAACCAACAGCAGCTGTCATACGCCTTACCTGCCTATTCTTGCCTTCTGTAAGTGTAAGTGTTATCCAAGTTGTAGAAATACTCGACCTGTAACGAACGGGGGGGTGTCTTTCTGGTAGCCAGCCAGGTTCTTCAGTTATTCGAGCTACAGCAGGAGCTGTAATATAATCTTGTTTCTTAATTCTGATTGACACACCTTTTGATAAACGCATAAGTGCCTCAGATGTAATCTCACCTTCTAGCTGTATCAAATAAGTTCTTGAATGCTTGTTACGAGGGTTGAGCAATTGATCAGTTAAAGACTTATCATTAGACAATAGCAATAAGCCTTCACTATCACCATCAAGCCGGCCTACCGGATAAACATCTGGTGGGAAATCATATAAATCAGCCAACACCTGTTTTGTACTCCCCTGTTCTCGTGTAAACTGAGAGAGCATATTCATTGGTTTAAAAATGGCAAAATAACGATTCACGCAGTAAATCTAAGAATATAGGGGTAACTTTACGTAGTGGAGAGCAAACGTCCAATAACAGATTGGCTTCCTATTACTAAAAAGGAAGTTGAAAAAAGAGGGTGGGAAGACCTTGATGTGGTTCTTATTTCTGGTGACGCTTACGTTGATCATCCCTCTTTTGGGACCGCTGTAATCGGACGAATTATTGAAAGCGAAGGGTTTAAAGTCGGCGTAATTCCTCAACCCAATTGGAGAGACGATCTACGTGATTTTAAAAAATTTGGTGCTCCAAAATATTTTTTCGGTGTAACTGGAGGCTGCATGGACCCTATGGTCAACCATTATACTGCCAATAAACGAAAACGATCTACGGATTCTTACACTCCAGATGGTGTCGCCGGATTCCGACCCGATTACGCAACCACTGTTTATACTAAAATCCTTAAAGAACTCTACCCAGATACCCCTGTTTTGATTGGTGGAATAGAAGCTTCTTTACGCAGAGTTACTCATTACGATTACTGGTCGGACCAGTTAATGCCTTCTATTTTAGCGACTTCTATGGCCGATCTTTTGGTATATGGCATGGGTGAGCAATCTCTTCGAGAAATATTGACCCTGCTCAAAAAAGGAGTGCCCTTTCACCAACTGACCATGGTGAAACAAACCGCCTACATGCGCTCATCTTCCGATGGAATTTTGAAAAATAAAAAATGGACCGACATCGAATTGGCTTCACATGAAACATGTTTAGCTGACAAAAAGATTTTTGCATCGAATTTCAAACACGTTGAACAAGAATCCAACAAAACATTTGCCAATAGAATAATTCAACAAACTGGAGACGAAAACCTCGTAATTAATCCGCCATTTCAAACGATGACAGAAAAAGAGATTGATTCTTCTTTTGACTTGCCATACACGAGGCTCCCTCATCCGAAATACAAAAAGAGGGGCGCAATACCTGCTTTTGAAATGATTAAATTTTCAATCAACATGCACCGAGGCTGTTTTGGAGGTTGCAGCTTTTGTACAATTTCTGCGCATCAAGGAAAATTCATTGCATCCAGAAGCGAAGAATCCATTATGAAAGAAGTCGATCAGGTTACTCAAATGCCTGACTACAAAGGATATATTTCAGATCTAGGTGGGCCATCAGCCAATATGTATGGACTTAAAGGCATTGATCAATCTATTTGCGATAAATGCGTTAGCCCATCTTGTATCCATCCTGTAATTTGCTCGAACCTAGACACCGATCACACCAAAATGACTGATATCTATAAAAAAGTAGATGCACATGATAAAGTGAAAAAAGCATTTGTAGGAAGTGGTATTCGGTATGACCTCTTAGTTAAATCTTACAATAAAAATGGCGACGAGGATTCTTTAAATGAATACATGGAGCAAGTGCTAACAAAGCACGTCTCAGGAAGGTTAAAAGTCGCTCCTGAACACACGTCAGATGAAACGCTTAAAGTAATGCGCAAGCCTTCTTTCAAGCATTTCCATAAATTCAAAGAAAAGTTTGATGCCATTGATAAAAAGCACAAACTCAATCAGCAGCTAATACCGTACTTTATTTCCTCGCATCCTGGAAGTAAAGAGGAAGACATGGCTGACCTTGCCGTTGAAACAAAAGACATGGGTTTTAAACTTGAACAGGTGCAAGGATTTACCCCAACACCAATGACTGTGGCAACAGTAATTTACTATTCTGGATACCATCCATATACTCTTAAACCGATGGAAACCGCAAAAACGAAAGAGGAAAAACAAGATCAACATAAATTCTTCTTTTGGCACAAAAAGGAAAATCACGGTTGGATTAGAAATAAACTTTCAAAATCTAACAGGCCTGAATTAGTTGAAAAATTATTGGCTAATAGTGATGAAAAGAAAGAAATCCCAAAATGGCTAGCGGAAAAAAGGCAACAGCAAAACAAGCGAAAAGGGAATAAGAAGCGCTAGGTTTTGTACGTAATTTACCCTGACAGAATAATTATATGCAAAAGATTTTACTCGGTATTCTAGTTGTATTTTCTTTAAATGGCTTTGG
>JABJPZ010000219.1 GCA_018663635.1 Crocinitomicaceae bacterium | reverse complement strand
TTCGTCGTCAACAATTAGCGCATTTATTTTCATAAGACAGGGGGTTTTAGGTTGAACATTTCCATAAGTAAGCCTATTTTTCTTGAAAAGGGTCGCAGGATTTACTAAAGTGTATGTTTCAATGACTGTACGACATGCTGTATTGATTAATCTACATTCGTTTGAGTAGCGTAAGAAATTCTGAGAGCTTGCCCCTGCTGATTGGTGCTGTGCTTTTATCGTTTAAAATGACTCGATGCCCATCTGTGTGCACATATTCTTCAACAGAATTTATGTTCACAATATGAGATTTATGAATTCTTACAAAGTAAAATGGCAAGAGGTCTTCGTAAGTCTTGAGTGTGCGCGTGTCCAAATATGAGCTACTATTTTTAAAGTAAATGTGTGTGCAATTGCCATTTGCTTGAAGCCTGACAATTTCTTTTACCTCCACCAGTTTAATTCCTTTGCTATGATGAATAGCAATTCGATCTGGACAATCATTTTTTAATGATAAGGTCAGATTCTCTAACAGCTCAGAATAATTAAAGTCTTTAAGGGGAAGTGATTTTTTCATCTTAAAGTATTCGGTAACTTTTTTTAATGCATTTTGTAAATCTTCAACGTCTATTGGCTTCAGGATATAGTGGATTGCATTAGCATTAAACGCTTTGATAGCATAGTCTTTGAATGCTGTAACGAATATTACTACAAAGTCTTTAGTATCTATTCTTTCAAGTAATTCAAACCCTTCTATACCTGATGGCATTCTAATATCCAAGAAAACGAGTGTGGGTTTTAGTTCGGTAATCGCATCAATTGCGGCATCGACGGAGTCAGCTTCGCCAACAACTTCTACATTTTCGCAAAAATCTGAGAGTAATAATTTCAGATTTTCTCTTGCAAGAAGTTCATCATCTACGATTATGGTTCTAATCATTATAGAAAACAATGTAAGAAAAATAAGATTGCCGTTAAATCCAATTAGCAAGCCTCTTCTTAAATGATTGCAGCCAGTACTACATTGATGTAGGTAAACAACTTATTTCGGTTGTATATTTAGGATAACAACTAATACATTAAGTATGCATAGCTCAGACATATTTGTAGTTTCATGGTAAATATTTATTTGGTTAATAGCATTTCATTTTTTCCATGCTCAAGTGCTTTTTAATAAGCACATTTTCTTCTAAAAAAGGCCTCATTAGAGGCCTTTTTTCGTTAATTTAACTTTTGGAGAAGGTGCTAACTTATAAAAAGTAACCAATTTCAACAGTTCACAAGTCCTTTTTTGTTTCAATTGCAATAAATGAAATATCTTCGGGCTTTTAAGGTATTCATAAATAAAAACTATTTTGAAAATATTACTTAAGCCGGCGGTATTAGCACTGTTACTACTGACCATCTGCAGAGTCTCTGCTCAGAGTTACAAAACTGATTTTTACATTGCATACGAGTTCTTAGATAATGAGAAGTACGACTTAGCTTTAAATGCTTTTCTTGAAATAGATAAAAACTATGATGGGAATGCAAATGTTCGATCAATCATTGGTTATTGTTATTTACAAAGTCAATACGAAAAAAACAAGGCAATTTTTTATTATGAAGACTGTCAGGAACACCTAACCGCTTATTACAAGACCAAAAACCATAAGGAAAAGAATGCGCCAGTTGAAGTAGTTTGGTTTTTGGGAAAAGCGTATCATGCTAACTATCAATTTGATGAGGCTATTGCGAAGTACTCCGAATACAAAGAGGTCTTAAATGTCGATAATACAGAGGCTATTGAAGCAATAAACCGCGACTTGCGATTAAGTAGAAATGCGAAAAAATTGTACGATAATCCAGTGCACGCTGAATTGCACGCGCTAAATGATGCTATCAATACGAAATACCCAGATTATCGTCCGATAATCACTGCGGATGAGAGTCTTCTCTTTTTTACATCTAGAAGGCAAGGAAGCATGGGGGGGCAGAAAGACGATGAAGACGGCTCGTACCGAGAAGACGTATACGTGTCGGCAAAAACTGAAAATGGATGGGGCGAACCTACGCCTATTGATGAGCTCAATTTAGACGGTCATGAGGCGTGTATTTATGTGTCTCCCGATGGTCAGCACATGTTTTTATACAAGTTTGATGAAATCGGAGGAGGAACAATTTATGAATCCAATTTGCAAGGTGAGGCTTGGAGTGAACCAAAACCATTAGAGGCTGAGATTAATTCGGAGTATTGGGACTCGCATGCTGGTTTAAGTGCTGATGGCAATACGATTGTTTTTGTTTCGGACAGGCCTGGAGGCGTCGGAGGTAGGGACATATACTTAATGAAAAAATTGCCTAATGGTGCTTGGGCTAATGTGCAGAATATTGGTAATGCGGTGAATACACCGTTTGATGAAGAGGGCCCTTATCTTCACCCTGATGGCAAAACACTTTATTTCTCTTCTCAAGGTCATGACGCGATGGGTGGCTTCGATGTATTTACATCTGAACTTCAAGCGGATGGTTCATGGTCAGAGCCCAGGAATTTGGGATATCCAATAAATACAGTTGGGGAAGACGTTTTCTTTATACCAACTGCTGATGGTACGAGAGCATTTTTCTCATCGCATAGAGAGGATGGAAAAGGAGATCAAGATATCTACATGATTGACATGTTAGACGAAAAGAAGAAGGTACTTATTGTATATAAAGGTTGTATCAAGGACCAGACCGGTGCCGTTGTTACCGATGTGTTGATTAGTGTATACGATCGAAAAACAGACGACATTATAGGAGAATACAAGGCTAATAAGTCAACAGGACGGTTTTTAATTGTTTTAAATCCTGGAGAATATACCATTGAATACGAGTACAAAGGATTAATAGCAGA
>JABJPZ010000218.1 GCA_018663635.1 Crocinitomicaceae bacterium | reverse complement strand
CAGACAATGCAACAATAAGTTTCTTGTATTTTTTTTCTTTATCAATGATTTCCATTAGAATAACTATTAATGAGACTTTTAGCATCAACAATTAATTGGTCGACTTGTTCTGTATTTGTTCCATCATACATTCCTCTCACTCTGTGATCTCGATCAACAATTGCAAAATAAGGCGAATGCATAAAGCCTCCTGGTGCAAGAATATCTTCATCCGTTGTCATCATATAACTATAAAAACCGTGTGTGTACAAAGCTTCTTTGTCACCAGTTAAAAAATGCCAATTGTCCGTATCAATGCCTCTTTTTTCAACATACCTTTTTAATTGCTGTGCTGAATCTCGCTTGGGATCACATGTATGTGTAAGAATGGTAATTTCAGGCAGTGCTTTTCTAACCCGTTTCATTTGGCCCGTCATGGCAGGACACATCGTTGGACAATGAGTGAAGAAGTAATCAGCAATGTATACTTCTCCATGCGTTGACTTCTTAGAAATCAACACTCCATCTTGATTGGTAAATTCAAAATCTTCCACTGTGTGATAAATTGTGTCTCCATTAGTGTCAAGTTCCTTATGACCATAGATGGGAAGTATTGCGTCAGGAGTTGATTTTTCTTGGCAACTTGTTACGAAGACAAGAATAAAAAATAACAGGTTAATTTCTTTTCGCATCATTCCTTTTTTCTATACACAACAATGTTGCAAGACGCTCTGCTTCCATTATGGCTGGATTCGAAATTCCTGGAAAGAACCCTCTTATATGCCCCTTGTAATCCACTAAGAAAATTAATGAATTCGATGCGCGACCACCAATTACATCTTGTCGCAAGTCTTGGTATGGATTGCCCCAACCTTCTATAAATACATCATAAATCGGATTGGTTTCTCCATAAATAAATTTCCATCTTTCGAAATCAATATCTGCTCCGTTTTCATAGGGTAAGTCATGGATTACAAAAGTTGCATCAGGGGTAACCGAATCATTACTAACTACGTGTGTTAATAAAACTACATCTTCTGTTTCTTTAGAGCCCTTAATTTTTTCGTAAACGTATTTATAGATCTGATTAATTTCAATAGGACAAAGTTCAGGGCAAGAAGGCATAGCCGTGGTCACTAGCAATATTTTTCCTTCTAACGATTGATTGGTTACCGAATTTCCTAAATGATCTGTAAAGTGAAATGTAGGCACCTTGTAATAGACGGTATCCCCATTAACGACCTCTTTCGGGCCATAAAAAGGTAACTGCTCGAATTTTTGCCGGGATCCATACGCCAGCAGAACAATAAAAAATGCCGGAACCCCAAGGATTCCGGCAAATACAACAATTTTTTTTCTTCGGTTTTTGTTCTGAACATTTACCATGCAGCCCGCATTACTTCCGAAATGTAGGAAGATTCAGTAATGCAAATGAAAAGTAAATACAAAATGAACAAAATGTATGGTCCCAGGATCATCCACTTGAAATTTTTCTTTTCATCACCTAAATGCATAAATACAAGAACAATGTATCCTGCTTTTACAATTGTTAGAATTATATAAAATAATTTTATTCCTAACCAGGACATCGATTCTCCTCCTAATACTGGTCTCGACCAAACAATACCTACAGCAACTTCTAAAACAGTAATCAGTGTAAGTATGATGGTAACCTTGTAAATCTTTTTTCGAATAGCAACTCCATGCTCTTCATCGTGGCTAGCACTTCTTGCGTACTCAGCATCTTTGTTCAGATCGTCCCTAATCATAATTTCTTGTGCTTAAAATTAAATTAAATAGAAGAAAGTGAATACAAATACCCAAACCAAATCAACAAAGTGCCAATATAATCCAGACTTTTCTACCATTTCAAAATGACCTCTACTATCGTATGTTCCTTTGACTACTTGAATCAAAATTAATAGGTTAATTACAACTCCCGAAAAGACGTGAAATCCGTGGAAACCAGTAATAAAAAAGAAGAAATCGGCATACGCAGGTGCGTTCGGTGCATACTCGTTTTCTGTTAAGTTAGCCCCTTGTATTTGAGCAGTCGAACCTTCATAGAGTGCGACCAGTTCAGTCCAATTATCTGATCCTACAGCACCCTCCAATTCTCTGTATATTTTTCCTTCTACTACAATATCCAGGGCACTCACATTATCTCCATCCGTAACCACATTTAGAGGAACACCTAGACCATCTGCTAAAAGCAATTTTCCTTCTTCATTTTTTTCTGCAGTTTGATAGGAAGCCAGTGCCTCAGATCCAGTTAACATATACTTACCACCATCAATAAATTGCAATTTAATACTTGCTAATTCGGGATGATGTCCGTTCATTATTACGTGCCCTTCATCATCATATTGATAATCCAAATGCGCAACATAGGCCCAACCCTGTTCTGTTAGTACTGCCCCATGATGCGAACCATGAATAAAATGCGACCATTCCCAGGCCTGAGAACCAACGAAAATCGCGCCGCCCAAAACCGTTAATAATAACCATTTTATAACACCCTTTTTATATTTTCT
>JABJPZ010000217.1 GCA_018663635.1 Crocinitomicaceae bacterium | reverse complement strand
TAAATTCTTTAGAAAAAATAGACTGTTGACCAAAATAATCGATGGCTATGAATTTATACCAATAATTCTCTTCGTAACTAATGGAGGTGTCCACATAAAAAATCGTTTCTTCTGTATACTCTAAAGTTTGGTCTTTTTGTATGGCACGGGGCACCTCGGTAATTTTGTTAAATGTTGAATCGTTGGAAGACCGACGGTATACATCAACCGCATAGTAACGGTAAATTTCAGGTAACCAAGTGATATCAACGTGTTCTTTTTTCCTGGTTAATTTCACTTCTTTTAAAGATTCGGTTTTAGTATATGCGTTACATAAAATCATTTTCTCATCACACAACGCCTCTTCTTGACCCGCCAAGGAAATTTTGTACGTGTAATTCTGTCCGTTTACCGCAGTTTTATCCTCATAACGAATACCAAAAAGAGTAGCTAGTTCTTCTGAATAGATCGCTTTGATTAAGGAAAAAGCACGAAGCATTGCAGAAAGGGACTCGTATTCTGTATCCTTTAGTGCATTGTATAGTTCTTTGGCCTCTTTGTCCATGATAACCCCTGCTGGAATCGCTTTCTGAAATACGATTGGTGCATCATTGAGTTTTTTCCAACTACTTGTAGTTTCATCTTTTCTATGTACATCAAATCCACTTGGTGCATATACAAACTTGTAAAGCCATTTTAACACGACCCCATTTTCAGAGTTATAATTATTTGAACAAAAAAGTTCCGCAGTCTTTTGCGCTTCCATTTGATTCAAATAAATGAATGGTGCCAAAACCAATATGATTAAGTTTCTTCTCATTAATTACAGTGTTGTGTCAAATCCCATATCAAAATCAGCACTAATGATATCCAAAATAACTATGCTGCCGCTCAAGTTTCCTACAATTCGTGTATCTGATTCGAAATAAACCGTTAAATCTCCTCTTAATCGAGCCTCAGCAATCGTAATGGAACCACTGCCCCCCATACACCAATATCTTGCATAAATTCCTGCATAGAGTTCTACCCAAACTCCTGCACTATTTAATTTAAAAGGATCTAAATCCATATTGGCTTTCACGCCTAACTCTGCTCCTGCTTCAGCTGATAATCCAGCTCCACAAAAATCGCTACCAACCTCAACAGATGCACTTGCGCGCCAAGCTGCAAATAAGCCAATATCAAGCTCCGAGTTGTGAATCCCTAACCAGCCACCACCTCCAAATCCACTACAAGTAGGAAAAACTTCAACACGCTGTTCTTCCGTTCCTAAATCCAAATGAAATTCTCCGGGAGATATTTCCAAGCCCATAGCACCACTGATACATACTGGATCATTTCCCGCTACAGCAGCATTCATCATAAAATGAGAATTCTTGCTGTCAAAATAAATATTGGCTTCTCCCCTTATTTTGCCACCAGCATCTTCGGCAATACTGTTTGTTAAATGTTGTGGGCCATCTTGTGCTGGAATTTCAGGTGCATTGTCTAAATGCTCTGGGACTGGCGGTTCAGCAGGAGTACCATTTATGAGGTGCAATTTTCCATTATCTACTAAAAAGCCATAAGCCGTTTCTTCACTTTGTTCCAAAACTACACTTACGTCTTTCTCGCTGTTAACACTTGCACTGATAGCACCAAAAGACTGGCTGGAAACTCCCACGGTAACATCCGCATTTTTTTCTCCCTCTACAAAAAAGGAATACTCACCATTAGAGAAATCTACTCCAGGTTTCGCTCCATTTGCACCTCTGATACCAAATTGATAATCTCCCTGAAGATAATTCAGGTAATAATCTTCTTCTAACAATTTAATTGTTCGTGTACCATCAGACATTTCGACAACCAAATCCTTACTTAGTGACGCGGAATAACTTCCATCTTTCAGAACCAATTTTTCGTCTTGAGAAAGTGCAATACTTGTTGAACCTTCTTTAAGTTCTATAAAGTTTTCATCCCCTCCTATTGCAAATTCAAATGATCCATCAATGTATTTTACCCCATTGTTCATCACCTCAATTTTTCGTGTTTCATCTATTTCAACATTTAAAAATTCTGTCTCGTTAACAGCATATCGTTTACCAGCATATTCCAACGCAAATCCAGATTGACTCAATTCAAATAAATCTGCTCCACTCTCTAGTCGTATTCCAGGTAGTCCGTTATCATCAATTACAGCTATCGATTTATCCCCGTCCGCCATTTCTAAACCAGAACTAGAAAGCGCAAATGAACGTGTTCCATCAGAAAAACTAAGGGCCTCTCCATTACTGAATGAAGCAATAATGTCGTCGTATTTAAAATCTACTTTTTGAGATTCTTTATCAATATTGAGGTATTTATCTCCTCCGTAATTCAACCCAAATCCAGTAGGGCTCAAAAAGATGCTGTTGTCGTCTTTGCTTAACATGAGCTGATCCTGTCCCAAATCAATGGTCTGACTACCGTCACTGAAATACAGCGCCGTAGAACCTAGCTTGATTTCATTTAATTCATACTTAAATTCCAACAAATCATTACTGATTTTTAACTGCTTATCATTAGCAAGTACAATTTCTATTTCATCAGGACTCAAGCTTACTGATTTACCATCTGCAGATAAGCTCATTCCACTTTGAGAAACGGCCAAGGCATTGTTCGGGTCGCTATAAGAAATTTCCATTTCGGTCGACAATGTGAATG
>JABJPZ010000216.1 GCA_018663635.1 Crocinitomicaceae bacterium | reverse complement strand
TAATCATCATAATGATATTAGTGATAAAACACTAAGAGAATACGACAACTTGGTTGAATTGGTAATAATGCAATTAGAAGACATCCAAAACAAAGAAAAAAAGTCAAAAGAAGAATAAAAAAAAGCCCATCTAAAAGACAGGCTTTAAAGTCGGGGTGAGAGGATTCGAACCTCCGATCTCGCGCCCCCCAGACGCGCACTTTAACCGGACTAAGCTACACCCCGAAAAGTTAGCTGCGGACGGCAAAAATAGACGTTTAATTAATTTGACGTAACTATTCAAAGAAATTAATTCTTAGACCTGCTTTTAGTAATAATCAATTCAATTGCTTGGGTACTAAACTTTCCCTAGCATATCGTCTTTCAGACTGCTATCGGCTGGATTGTTTCCTAACCAAATTCCGAAAAGTGCTTGCTTAAAGGGAAGACCCTTAATTGTACCTCTTAACTCTCCATTTTTTGAAAATAAAACTCCTTTCCCGGGTTCGTATTTGATCGTAATAAGGTCGCCTTCTTTGAAAGGATCTGCATAAAACTTCATAAAATCTGCGATGTTTGCTTCAGTTGCTTTACCTCGATCAGATTTTTCAAAGCCTTCTTTAACAGATTCTACAAACTTATCTCTTGTTACTTTTGCAGATACTAAAACAATTCGAATGGCCATTTCAACATCTTGATCAATCACTTTACTAGCATCCATTGATGGCCTTCTAAGATAAAGCGCTCCTGCATAGAGGTCTATTGTATATTTTTCTCTAAGACCGCCACCGTTGTAGATAACTGTTTTTTCGTTGACACTTAACTTAGCTGGAAATGCAACTCCTGCAATTGTTCGTTTTTGAGCATTGCCAATAATCGTCGTTGCGATCAAGGCGATGAATAGAATACTTGTCTTCATTTTCATCTGGTTAATTTATAGTTATATTTGATTGATACAAAAATAATTCCAAAAAAATCAAATCAATTCTTTAAATGAAAATCTTTAATTCCATAATAATTGTCCTGTCAATTGCACTCATGTCATGTGGCGGTTGGACAGATGCTAGAAAGCAAAAAGTATTAGATAAGTGTGATAATGATACTTTCGATTGTGATTGCTTTTTAACTACAACCGTTAGTACTTTTCAAGATCCTGATATCTATACAAGTACCATGGAAAATGAATCAGTTAATCAAGATGCGGTTGACGCTTACTGGGACAACATATACGAAAGCTGCTTAAAGGATTAGGTTTCTATTCATTTTACACCGAATTCCATTTCGATTGGTTACTTGTTGGTAAGTGCCGCGCGTGTACATTTTCATCCGCTTGTCAGAAATTTTAGTTTTGACGATGAAGTAAAACATAAATTTGTGCCGAGGCGTAGATATTGAACAAGCCGTCTTTAAAAGTGTTATTGAATAAAATTGTTTTTCTAAAATGAAACATAATGTTCTTGTTGTCCTGTTGATTGTTTTTGTTTTGCCGGTTTTTGCGCAAAATAAGTACACATTAAGTGGCTACGTAAAGGATGCTAAAACTGGAGAGCTTTTAATCGGTGCTGAGGTCTACATCAAAGAACTAATGAAAGGCCAGTCCACCAATAATTATGGATTTTATTCGATTACAGTTCCTGAAGGAAAATACACTTTAGTAAGCCAGTACTTTGGTTTCGATGATTTTAATCAGTCGATTCAATTAAACCGGGATCAGCGCATCAATATAGAACTCGGTTTTTACTTGGATACACTTGGGGAAGTGGTAGTCGAATCAGAGAGAAAAGACCAAAATACCACCGGTACCCAGATGGGCACCATAGAGCTAGATATGACTAAGATAAAAACCTTACCCGCGTTCATGGGTGAAGTGGATATTTTAAAGACTATTCAATTATTACCAGGAGTGCAATCAGGAGGAGAGGGCAATACTGGATTTTACGTAAGAGGAGGTGGGCCGGACCAGAACCTGATTTTATTAGATGAGGCTACGGTTTACAACGCCTCACATTTATTTGGTTTTTTCTCGGTTTTTAATGCAGATGCAATTAAGAAAGTGAATCTGATCAAGGGAGGCATGCCTGCTAACTATGGTGGTCGACTTTCGTCGGTTTTGGATATTACCATGAATGATGGGAATTATAAAGAATACCATGCGAATGGTGGGATAGGTGTAATCGCGTCAAGATTGACAGTGGAAGGTCCGATTAAAAAAGATACAGCTTCTTTTATCGTTTCTGGGAGAAGAACATACATTGATGTGCTTACTAAACCTTTTGTTAATGACAGTGCTTCTGCGGCGGGTTCTGGCTATTATTTTTACGACTTAACGGCTAAAGCAAACTGGAGAATCTCAGATAAGGATCGTTTGTTCTTATCTGGATATTTTGGGCGTGATGTCTTTACTTTTAACAATGATAATTTAGGCTTGAACTTTCGGGTTCCTTGGGGAAATGCAACTGCTTCTTTGCGATGGAATCACCTCTTTAACGATCGACTTTTTTTGAATACCACAGCCATATTTAGTGATTATAAATTTGCGTTCGAAGCCGAGCAGAGTCAATTCAAATTTAAATTGAGCTCTGGAATACGGGATTACAATTTAAAAACAGATTTTACCTGGTTTGCTGGAAGCAATCACAAAGTGAAATTTGGTGTAAATTATATCTATCACACCTTTACTCCAAGCTCTTTTTCAGGAAGCTCGGGTGATCAAGAGTTTGGTACTGCAGAAATTACTAGGATAAAAGCGAACGAAGGAGCAATTTATATTCTGGATGAGTTCGAGATTGGGGAAAGAATAAAAATAAATGCGGGGGCGAGACTTTCGGCATTTCAGCACATTGGACCCTTTACAAGGTACTACAAAAATGAAACGTCTCAATTAACGGACAGCACAAGAACTTGGGGGAAAGGAGAATCTATTATTGTTTATCCAGGTTTTGAACCCAGATTCAGTGCGAGGTATTTATTTGCCGATCAGTCTTCTTTTAAACTTGGGTTCACCCACAATTATCAGTACGTGCATCTCGCATCTATTTCGGCCATTTCATTGCCAACAGATTTGTGGTTTCCGAGCTCGGAATTGGTAAAGCCACAAATAGGAACACAATATAGCATCGGTTATTTTAAGAATTTTAAAGAGAATACTTTTGAAACTTCGGTAGAGCTGTATTATAAAAAGTTGAGAAATCTAATAGAGTATAAACAAAACGCACAACCAGAAGACAATGTAGCTGACAATGTAGATAACCAGCTAACATTTGGTGATGGATATTCTTATGGTGCTGAATTTTTTCTAAAAAAGAAAATGGGAGACTGGACCGGATGGATAGGATATACTTGGTCTCGAACAATGAGACAGTTCGATGCTATAGATCAGGGAAATGAGTTTTCGGCCAAATATGATCGGCGTCACGATTTGTCTGTTGTTTTGAGCTATGACATAAGCAAAAGAGTAAATGTGGGTGCTGCCTTTGTTTATGCCAGTGGTAATACCATCACATTGCCTTATTCCAGATATTTTGATTTTACTGAAAGCGCACTTGTTACCGTGTGGGGTCCTAGAAATGGGGACCGGATGCCGGCCTATCATCGGGCTGATATTTCGTGTACCATAAAGGGCAAACATGAAAAGAAATACATTGATGCTGAAACTGGCGAAACAAAAATGAAACCGAAGAGAATAAAATCGAATTGGAATATTTCGGTATACAATTTATACAACAGAGCCAATCCGTATTTTATTTATTTTGATAATGAAGGTGATTTGAATTCTGGCACCTTGGATCTTGGGGCATATCAAGTGTCCTTGTTTCCAATTTTACCTTCAGTAACCTGGAATTTTGAATTCTGATGAAAAGATTATTACAATTATCCCTATTGGCTTTACTCTTTGTAGCTTGCGAGAAAGAAATACAAATTGAATTGCCAGATGTCCCCATTGAATTGGTTATTGAAGGAATTGTTGACATTAACCGACCACCATTAGTAATTTTAACCCGAACGCAAGGATATTTTGATCCAATTGACGAAAACACGATTAATGGTCTTTTTGTTAATGGTGCATCCGTCACACTGGATAATGGAAGCCAAACACATGATTTGATTGAGATTTGTACGAGTTCAATTCCCGATTCAGTTCTTGCTGCTATTTCTGGAACTGTTGGTATTTCTGCGGAGGATTTACAAGCGTTTAACTATTGCGTTTATACTTCGTTAGATCCAGCTTCTTTCGGAGAAGCAGGTAAAACCTACCAACTGAACGTTCAAGCTGAGGGAAAAACATTAACGGCAGAAACAAAAATTCCTGAACCGGTTTATTTTGATTCAATTTGGTACGAATTGGGTACAAATCAGGATTCATTGGGTTTTGTATGGGTAGATATGAAAGATCCAGATACGATTGGTAACAGTTACCGCTGGTTTGCTCAAAGAATTAATCATTATACCTATGGACCTCAGGTTGGGGAGATGAAAGATAAACAGATGATTGCGCCGTTAGGGTCTATTTTTGATGATAAATTTTTTAACGGTCAAAAATTTGAATTCGCATATAATAGAGGAGAGCTAGGGAATAATGAAAATCAGGATGACGAAGGGCCGGAAGAGCGGTTTTTTAAAAACGGTGATACCGTTGTCGTTCAGTTTGTTTCCATAGACCGGCCGAACTTTTTTTATTTCAGGTCTTTGGAAGACCAAATTGCGACCAATGGAAGTCCATTTGCGTCACCTGGTAACTTAGAATCCAATATAAATGGTGGGTATGGAGTATTTAGTGGGTATGGTAGTGCATACGATACCGTAGTTTGTACTCCTTAGGATTTATATTTTTATCGGAACGTTGACACTCTTCGACTGAAGAAAATTTTTACTTTTGTTTTCCAAGATTTAAGAAGAAGTTCAAGATAATTGAACAATAACAAGTAGTACATGAGCGAAGAAATTGAACAACTAGATTGCCTGATAATTGGTTCGGGCCCTGCAGGATATACTGCTGCAATTTATGCAGCAAGAGCGAGTATGAACCCAGTAATGTATATGGGTTTGCAGCCTGGAGGACAATTGACAACAACAAATGAAGTTGAAAATTTTCCTGGATACCCCGAAGGTGTAACAGGACCTCAAATGATGGTTGAATTACAACAGCAGGCAGAACGATTTGATACGGATGTTAGGCACGGTTGGGTAACAAAAGTGGATTTTTCTGGAGCCACACATAAAGTTTGGGTGGATGAAAAGAAAGAGATTCATGCGAAAACAGTAATAATCGCAACAGGTGCGTCTGCAAAATACCTTGGTTTAGAATCCGAACAAAAGTATCTGGAGTTGGGTGGTGGTGTTTCTGCTTGCGCGGTCTGTGATGGATTTTTCTACAAAGGTCAAGAGGTTGTCGTTGTTGGGGCAGGGGATTCAGCATGTGAAGAAGCGCATTATTTATCTAAGCTTTGCACCAAGGTGACCATGTTGGTTAGAAGAGATCAATTTAGAGCATCTAAAATAATGGAGGCACGCGTTCGAAACACAGAAAATATTGAAATTCTGACCAACACAAGTACGCAAGAAGTATTGGGTGACGGAAATGTGGTAACAGGTGTTTCGGCTAAAAATACGGAAACCGGAGAGGTAAAAGAAATCCCTGCAACTGGGTTTTTTGTAGCGATTGGACATCAACCCAATACAGAGGTATTTAAACCCTATGTAGAATTAGATGAAGTTGGGTACATAATCAATCAACAACCTGGAACGTCAAAAACCAATGTGGCAGGTGTTTTTGTAGCAGGAGATGCTGCGGATAAGGATTATCGCCAAGCAGTTACTGCAGCAGGTACGGGTTGTATGGCTGCATTAGATGCAGAACGATATTTAGCTGCCCTTGGGCATTAATATTATTGCTAAATGTGATATCTTAAGGTTCGAATCGATGCGATTTTATAGGGTTTTAATCTAAATTATGGCTAACAAGAGCTACAATGATTTCACGAGCTGGAAAGGTTTCCAGCAGTATTTTCCAGAAAAGTCACAAATTAAGCAAGGTGAAGAACCTGTTGAAGAGTATTGGGAATGGGACGACTATAAAGTTCATTTGGATAGATACATACCAGCTAATAATAATAAAAACGTAAAAATTATTTTGGTTCATGGAGGGGGAGCTAACGGGAGGTTAATGTTTCCACTAGGCGTGGTGCTGAGAACCAATGGGTTTGAATGCGTTTCACCCGACTTTCCCGGATTTGGTTTAACTGAGATTAGAAAACCCAATAGTTATTACACCTGGATTGATTTAGTCGTTGCGCTAATTGAGCGAGAAAAAGACAAAGACGGGAAAGAAATCGTATTATGCGGCATTAGTTTGGGAGGAATGTTGTCTTATCAGGCAGCCTGTAAAAGCAATCACGTTAAAGGGCTTATGGTAACGGCTCTTGCAGATACGAGAAAGAAATCAATTCAACGGCAGCTTTCAAAAAATAAATTGATGGGTGTTTTAGGCGTAGCGTTTGCAAAAAAAATGGGTTGGGCATTTGATGGGGTTCGGTTTCCTATAAAGTTAACTACGAAGATGTGGGCGATGGCGAACAACAAAGAATTTGTACAAAAATTGCTAAAAGACAAAGTTGGCTCTGGAGGTAAAGTATACCTTAAATTTTTACGAACACTGTTTGAAGCAAGTCCAGCTATCGAACCAGAACGTTTCTCTACTATACCGTTGTTATTTTTACAGCCAGAAGAGGACCACATCATTCCTTGGTGGGTTAGTGAGCCCTTTTACAATCGATTGAATTGCCCAAAAACACAAGTAGTATTGAAAGGTTGTGGACACATACCAATGGAAGAGCCAGGTGCTACACAAATGGAAAGTTCAGCATTGAATTTCCTCAATGAACTAACGTCTAAAGTTTAGCAATCATTTCCATTACTACATTTTTTCTTCTAGTAGAAACCGGAAC
>JABJPZ010000024.1 GCA_018663635.1 Crocinitomicaceae bacterium | reverse complement strand
GAAACAATTCAGCTGATTAATTTTTCAATGGGAAAACTAACCAAAACGAGTCCGAGTGGTTCTGATTTAAGCCGTGTGATTTTTGAAATATACGGACACCTAGATAAGGAGCCTACCTTGGTGGCCTCGGAATATTTAAAGAAGGACTTACGTAAGTTTTTCTAAGAAAAGCTTGCTGTTCTATTAGCTCAGTTACTTTTGCAAGGGCGCTTTCGATAAAAGCACATAGACATACCGATATTTTTTGAAAGTAACAGGTTAATTTCCCGAATCCATTTCTGTAAAGTAATCGAATACAGTTTGCGCTAAAATTTCTGCAGCATGATGATTTCTTCTGAACCATAATTCTGGCTCAATCAATTCCAGTTCAGACACTACGAGCTTATTGCTGTCGTCCCATATAACATCAACTCTTCCATACGCCGGAACAGGATCAAGCTTAGACATAACAAACTCAACAAACTTGATTTCTTCGGAATTGGGCTGATAATCATGTATTGTGCCCCCAAAATCATCTTGAACCCTAAAATCTCCCGGTTTTGCGAGTTTAAGAACACTATGGGTGTATTTCCCACCCATTACCATGTGTGCAACTTCTCCTTTTGAAAGAATATTGGCTAGAAAAGGCTGAATAAGCATGCTTTCTTCTGCGATTAGTTTTGAGAAGATGCTTTCGTGTTCTGGTAAGTTATTGGGATTCAGTTTGTAGGTATGCCTGGCTGCCCCTGAGATGGCAGGTTTCAATATGGCATTATCCCAACCTGCATCTTGCACGCAATCTTTCAAGCTTCTATCATCTCCTGGCTCAATGAAATAGGTAGGGACAATGGCTACTCCTTTTTTTTGTAAATCGAGTAAGTAGTGCTTATCTACATTCCAACGAATCATTTTAGCTGGATTGATGACGCTCGTTTTTGTAGACACATCTTCCAACCAACTGGAGAATTCTGCATATCGATTAAAATAATCCCATGTCGTTCTAAATAAAATAGAACGAGTAGAGGACCAGTCGAAATCAGGATTGTCCCAGTTGGTTCTAAAAACGCGGAGTCCCCTTTTTTCCAATGCTTTTTTTACAAGCGTATCCTCTGTGATGACGTTATTGGAATATTCGTCAGGATAAACGTCTTTTAGATATCGGTGATCTGTTAATAGAACGACATCGTACATGAGTGACAAATTTGAACAAAAAAGCCCTGACGAATTTAAGGTCAAGGCTTTTAAGTGGATAATTTAATTTTAATTCTGAGGGGCAAGCATCTGAACCTCTTTTGGGGATACGACTTTCTTTTTAAGTGGTTTTTTTGGACCCTTAACCAATGTCATTTCCTTTACGAGATGTCCTGCTCCTGCATATTTATCGACAACAAATAAAACGTATCTAATGTCTACCGAAATGGTTCTTTGAATATTGGGCTCAAAGTAAATGTCACCACTCATTGCTTCCCAATTGCCATCAAAAGCACAACCAATCAGCTCACCATTTCCATTAATAACCGGCGAACCAGAATTACCTCCTGTAATGTCGTTATTACTCAAGAAGCCAACATATAAAACGCCATCTTCACCATATTGACCGTAGTCTTTGGCTTTATAGAGCTCTTTTAACTTGTCATGAACGTAGAATTCGTGAAATACATCATTTGTATTTGCGTCTTTTTCCATAACCCCGTCTAAAGTCGTTTGATTCTTATAGGTTACGCCATCTTTTGCATCGTAAGCAAGCACTTGACCATAGGTAATTCGCATGGTCGAATTGGCATCCGGAGCATAAACTTTGTCAGCATTCATTGTGCGAAGCCCATCTATGAACAGTCTCTTTGCAGTTCCCATGTTGCCTTCAGCAGCCCCTTTTGGCATCAATATTTTCTGAACATAGGTATTAATGAAATCCGACATGAGCTGATAAACCATATCGCTTTCTATCGTTTTGGCATCTACATCACTCAACCAGTCTTCTAGTTTTTCCTGTGAAGTAAATGGTGATTTTGAATAATATTTGTCCGCTAGTTTTCGCCAATTGCCTTTGCACTTATTATGGTAATAGGTTAGCTTTTCAGGATGGAACTCTTTCGGAACATCATTGTAGTACAATTCCATCATCGCAACAAATAGATTTTTATCAATTTCTACATTGTAATTTTTAAAGAATTCTTTGCCAGCAGCGATGATTTCTTCCTTCGCAGTTTGAATGGCTTCTGTGTTTTCCTCTGCAAGAGCAGGCATAATAGTAGCTCTTCTGCCAAAATTACCGTACACGAATCCACTTATATCTGGTCCAAAAACAGCTTCTTGCAGATATACATCACCGTAAACATATTTTTCTAGAGTTTTATGTGCTTCGTCAAAAGTAGCAATCACAGAGCCGTATTTCTTTTTGTTTTCCTCTGATTTATTAGCCCACGCATCAAAGTCATCCTCAATTTTCTTTTTCTTGTCCCAAACATTATTTTTAACTAACTGAGCACTCTGCCCCACGAAGTATTTCCAGTAATTAGACACTCGAGCATGTTTCGATGCGTATTGAATACGAACCGCCTCTGATTTGGCTTGACCTTCTTCCATGATGTCAAGCTTAATGCGTCTTATTTTAACTCTTGCTGGTTGTTCTTTTTCTACAGCCAATTTAACGCCATATGAAGATAGATAGCGATCAGTTGATCCAGGGTATCCCATTACCATTGCATAATCACCTTCTTTAACGCCATTTAATGATATGGGTAAGTGATGCTTGGGTTGAAAAGGTACATTGTCGGCTGAATATTCAGCAGGTTGATTGTCTTTATCAGCATAAATTCGAAACATACTAAAATCTCCTGTATGTCTGGGCCACATCCAATTGTCGGTATCCCCACCGAACTTGCCAATTGAGGATGGTGGTGCGCCAACTAATCGAACGTCTTTATAGGTAATGTATCTGAAGATGTAAAATTCATTGCCTTCAAAAAATGATTTGATTTGGACATCGTATTTATCTCCTTCTTCCTTTAGGATAGCAGCTTTGTTCTCACTTATTTTTTTTGATCGGCTTTGCGCATCCATTTCGTCCGTAACACCTGATAGCATTGTAGCTGTAGCGTCATCCATAGAGTGCAGGTAAGAAACCGTAAAGTCTGGAATAGCAATTTCCTGCGCTTTGGTCATTGCCCAAAATCCGTCTGCTAAATAGTTATGTTCTGGAGTGCTGTTCTCCTGAATCGCATCGAATCCACAGTGGTGATTGGTTAACATCAAACCCGTAGAAGAGATCATTTCGCCCGTACAGAAGCCTCTTCCTAGTCTAACAATGGCATCTTTTAAGCTAGAATTATTAACGGAATAGATTTCTTCTGCGGTTAATTGAAGACCATGTTTTTGCATATCTACATGGTTTAACCTTTTAATTAAAAGTGGAAGCCACATGCCTTCATTTGCATGGACTCCAGAAAATGCAATAATTGAAATAGCAACAGCTAAAAATATTTTTTTCATGCTTTAATTTTTTTAGTTACCGCAATATCGCGCGATAAGTTCGTCATATACTAGTAAATGTTGTGGATGGCAAAAATAACAATATTAATGGATTAGAAAACCAGTTTTTTGGGGTTGCAGGTATTCGGAATAGCGTGGGTGGAAGTTAGGACTGCTGAAAATTATTGAGGAGCTCTTTGGCAGCGGCCGTTGGAGACAATTTATTGGATTCAACAAGCTTTTCGAGTTCAGACAATCGACTTTTTATTTTAGGTAGCTGATAGAAATGGTCGAATAAATCACTTTTAATTTTTTCATGCATCCAATATGTGGATTGTCGTTTTCTTTCAACATCTAGATGCCCGTTGAGCTGCATGGCGTTGTGAAAGGATTGAATCATATCCCAAATTTCCCTAATGCCTTCGTTATCTATAATCGAGCAAGTCGCTACTCGCGGTATCCATCCGTTAGGAGTAGGAGGAAAGAGGTGTAAAGCATTTTTATAGGTTGCTGCAGCGAGTTTCGCAGGTTGTATGTTAGCTCCATCCGCTTTTGTAATAATTAGGGCATCCGCGATTTCAATAATTCCACGCTTTATTCCTTGCAATTCATCACCTGCTCCAGATAGCATCAGCAACAAGAAAAAATCAACCATTGATTTTACAGCGATTTCACTTTGACCTACACCTACAGTTTCTATCAGAATGATATCGTAGCCGGCGGCTTCACATAAAACGATAGCTTCCCTCGTTTTTTGTGCGACTCCACCAAGCTTGCCCGATGATGGAGTGGGTCTGATAAAGGCATTTTGGTTTTGAGACAAAGCATTCATTCTTGTTTTGTCTCCTAAAATCGATCCGCCAGAAATGTGGCTGCTTGGGTCAATGGCTAAAACGGATATTTTCTTTCCTTCTGTTGTAAGTAAGGTGCCGAAAGATTCAATAAAAGAGCTTTTACCAACACCTGGCACTCCAGATATTCCAATGCGGACTGCATGGCCAGAATGAGGCAAACACATGTCGATTAAACGAGCAGCAACTTCCTGATCTTCTGCCTTTTCACTTTCTAAAAGCGTAATTGAAATACTAAGTTCTTTGGTGCTTCCTTTGCGAATACCTGCATAAAGCTGCTCGGCGCTCTGTTTGTTTTGGATTCGAGCAGATCGTATTCTCGCTGCATTATTTTTATCCTCAGGAGATTCCATTTAATGGCTGTAATTTGATGGAAAGGTAATAATTAACCTGCTGATTTGTATTTTTCAAGCCAGGATTGATCTTGAATATCTTTTAATAATTGAAACATATTTTCTCCAAAGAAAAAATCGGTGATATTGATGATTCCATAATTTTGAAGAATTTGAAGCTGAGGCCAATTTGGTCTGAAAGGGTTAGCAGCCCAGCCGCCAATGATGTTCAGATCGGATGTTATCTTACCCTGTCTGTATTCAGGATTCCGATTATACCGCAAACGCCAGAGGTCATCAATATTATTTTTTGCTTCACAGTTTAACGAATCGTAAGCCCTATTGGCCAGGTCTAAAAGCCAAAAACAATCACCGACCTCATATTCAGTGATTAAGTCGTTTTCTGAGGTGTTTGCTTTTGATTTTTGTAACCCACGCATCTGTAAAATCCAATTGTTTCTCGAAACGATGGTTCTCCCAATAATTTTATTGTCTTGATTGGTTTCAACAATGGCATAAGTAATTAATCCAGAATTTGCCGTTGGGTTAATGGCGAATGCGAAATGCGCAAACAGATCTTGTGGAGCTCGATCTGTTTCGGTTTGGTAATCCCCAGAGAAAAAGAGCAATCCTAGTAATATCCAGAAAAGGTGGCGAACAACGCTCATATCCCAATATAACGAAAACCAACGAGATGGGTTTCATTGATTTTTTGTTGATATATAATAAACTGTTATTCAGAAGTTTATAATTATTTATCGAAAGTTTAAAATCAGATAAAAAAATTGTCATGAAAGGAGTAATACAAAAGTGTATGTCAAGCTGTCAAATGCGGTTAGCACGAATTTGAATCGTATTGTTCGCAAAGAAATTAAGGAACACTAGAAGTTAAAAACAGCATCAGGGGTGATGCAAGCATCTAATGGGATATCTGAGAAATGAGTGTCTTGTATTCGTTCTACTGGTTCGAAAAAGGACAATCCAATTTTTTCTACTTTACCATTGCAATTAGCAAGGAACTTGTCGTAGAACCCCTTGCCATAACCTACGCGGTTGCCAAAAGAATCAAAAGCCAATAAAGGGATAAGTACGCGATCGATATCAAGGTCATTCACTAAAGGTCCTCCTACGGGCTCTGGAATTCCAAAGGAAGATGTAACCAATTCTATTTCTTCTGTAAACGCAACATTCTTCATGGATTGTGATTCGAAGTCGGTTATTCCGGTGCAGGTAACCAGGTCGTTGTGTTGTAACCCCTTGATAATGTAGCTTGTATCTACTTCTTTCAATCGGGCCATACTCAAAAATACATGTGTCAGGCTTTTGGGTTCAAACTCCAGGAAAAAACGTTCTGCAATCTGCTGACTTTTTTCATGAATATGATTTTCGGATAATGAAGCCCGAAGGTCTTTATGTACTTTTCTTGCTTCTGCCTTTAGCATAGTTAGCTATTCGGCATCATGCCTAGGGCAGCACCTTGCATTTCAGAATTATTCACGTTATCTGCCTGAGAAATGGCACGATTTACAGCGATCATTAGTAATTCTTGAAGTTCTTCGGCATCTTCCTGCATCAAGGATTCGTCTATATGGATATCCGTAATTTTACGATTCCCGTTAATTTGCACTTTAATTTTGCCATTTTCGGCTTCGCCACTAACAATTATGGTTTCCAGTCTTTGTTTAATCTGTTCCATTTGACCCTGCATGGCCTGTAGTTTCTCCATCATTCCTTTTCCGAACATCTGCTGAATTTTTTGATTCTTGATTTTTTCTCATGAGTGATTCATGATTTTTTTTGTTCCACATAAACAGTTTGAACCCTCCATAAATTCCAAGAAAGAAGATACTTCCTACAAAAAGAGCAACAAACCAATCACCTCCACTCATTAATGAATATTTTTATTCAAATTTAATTGATTTCTAGCTGGAAAATGAAGTAATTATGGATTAATCCGATGGGGGTCGAAGTTTTTATCGTCGATTTTTGTTTTAATGTAAGACATTTTTGAAGCCAAGACTGCAAATCCTGGGTGTCTTAATTTTAACCATTCCAAAGAGGTTTCGAATCCATCAGCAGCCAATGCAATGTTTCTGAGAATGTAATACCCATTAACACCGAGCCAATTTAAAGCTGTTTCATTTCTCTCTATTCCGTTGATTACGGCCATTAAGTGAGCATATTTATGCTCCATTAACCACTTTCTTGAAGGTGCATGATTATTCAAGGCGTAACAGAATATTCCTAACTCAGGATAGCCGTTTTTTAGCAACCATTCTCTAATTTCCATATTGCCTGATATTGCTTCGCCCCAGGCAATAAGAATTTTCGCATCGTATTTTTCTAGTCCTTTCAATCTGTGTAAATCTCGATTAGGATATTTAGCATGTGTTGAGCCGCTTGGGCTATTTTAGTTCCAGGCCCATAAATTCCGACGACACCAACCTCGTATAAAAAATCATAATCTTGTTTTGGAATTACGCCTCCGGCAATTACCACAATGTCTTCTCTGCCCAATTCTTTAAGTGCTTTGATGACTTCTGGGACTAAAGTCTTGTGACCAGCAGCTAATGAAGATACGCCTAATACATGAACATCATTTTCAACGGCTTGTTTAGCAGCTTCTAAAGGCGTTTGGAATAAGGGGCCAATGTCAACGTCAAAGCCAAGATCTGCATATGCAGTAGCTACAACTTTCGCGCCTCTGTCGTGACCATCTTGTCCCATTTTGGCAATCATAATACGCGGTCTTCGTCCCACAAGAAGGGCGAATTGATCTGCAGTCTTTTTGGCATTGTTGAAGTCTTGATCTTCCATAGCAATTGACGAATATACGCCCGAAATAGAATTAATAACGGCTTTATAGCGCCCAAAATGATTTTCTAATGCATCGGAAATTTCGCCTAAAGTGGCTCTGCATCGGGCACATTCAATAGCGGCTTTTAGCAAATTACCTGTGCCATTTTCGGCTACAGTGCTTAGGTTTTCCAGTGCGCTTCTTAATTTATCCGAATTGCGATTAACTTTAATGGTCTTAATTCTTTTGATTTGGTTTTCTCGAACTTTACTATTGTCAACTTCAAGAATTTCAATTTCTGTCTGATCTGTTGGCTGATAGGCATTAACGCCCACAATAATGTCTTGATTTGAATCTATTTTGGCTTGTCTTTTTGCAGCAGACTCTTCAATACGCATTTTTGGTAAACCTGTTTCAATGGCTTTGGCCATGCCACCGAGTTCTTCTACTTCTTGTATAAGGGTCCAGGCTTTGTCTGCGATTTGTTGTGTTAATTTTTCAATATAGAAAGAACCAGCCCAAGGATCAACAACGCTGGTTACGTTTGCTTCTTTTTGAAGATAGAGTTGTGTATTTCTAGCAATTTTCGCAGAAAAATCCGTCGGTAAAGCAATCGCTTCATCCAGTGCATTGGTATGCAAGGACTGGGTACCTCCAAAAACAGCAGACAGTGCTTCAATACAAGTTCGAGACACATTGTTGTAGGGGTCTTGTTCGGTTAAACTCCAACCAGAAGTTTGACAATGGGTTCGTAAAGCCATCGATTTTGGATTCTTGGGATTAAATTGTTTTACAATTTTAGCCCATAACATTCTTGCAGCACGCATTTTTGCAATTTCCATGAAATGATTCATCCCAATCCCCCAGAAAAATGATAGTCTCGGTGCAAAGTCGTCAATTTCTAAGCCAGCTTTTAGTCCTGTCCTTAGGTATTCTAATCCATCTGCAAGCGTATAACCTAATTCAAGATCAGCAGAAGCACCAGCTTCTTGCATGTGGTAACCCGAAATACTAATGCTATTAAATTTAGGCATTTGCTCAGCGGTATATCTAAAAATATCCGAGATGATTTTCATGGATGGTTGAGGAGGATAGATATACGTATTACGTACCATGAATTCTTTAAGAATGTCATTTTGGATGGTGCCTTTTAAGTTGTGCAAAGAGGCACCTTGTTCTTCTGCTGCAACAATATAGAAAGCCATAATGGGTAATACTGCACCATTCATGGTCATTGAAACAGACATTTCATCAAGTGGAATACCATCAAACAGCAGCTTCATATCCTCAACAGAATCAATAGCTACACCTGCTTTTCCAACGTCTCCGCGAACCCTAGGGTGATCGGAGTCATACCCTCTGTGGGTAGCAAGGTCAAATGCAACGGATAAACCTTTTTGCCCTGCTGCTAGGTTTTTTTTGTAAAAGGCATTGGATTCTTCGGCCGTACTAAAGCCTGCATATTGTCTAATTGTCCAGGGCCGTCGCACGTACATAGTCGAATATGGACCCCTTAAATAAGGTGGTAATCCAGCGATGTAATGCAAATGCTCCATTTGTTCCATGTCTTCAGCTGTATATTTTGAATGGAGTAAGAGCCCCTCTTGCGTAGTCCATTCGGTGTCTTGTTCACAGAATGAATGTGCAGGTTTCGGCAGTATTTTCGTAAAATCTGGTTTCATTGTTCAGTCTTCTGGCTTATCTCGTTTGACAAATTCCTTTCTTTAATACCGTTCCATGTTTTGTGCGAAAAGCCAGTCTGACTTACGTGGGTATTACTATCTATTTGTGCTTTTTTTCCATTTTCATATTGTTGTAATCGTTTCTTGTGCGATGCTGAAATCCTTGATGCAATGGTATTGTTCTTTAGGGCAATTAGGAAGCCTCCTTCTCGCTCAATATCCTGAAAATTAGCCCAGGCCAGTTGGGATATATCTCTGGTAAGCTCTTCTATGAAGTAGGCGCCTAAAGCCGGATCATTCACTTTTGATAAGAATGCTTCTTGTTCTAAGATTAGCTGAATATTTCTTGTAATACGATTTGAAAATGCTGAATCAGTAAAATCGAAAGAGGGCAATGCGATTTGGTCAGCTCCACCAATAACTGCCGACATAGTCATGGTAGTTAGCCGAAGTAAGTTGTTATTGACCTCCTGTGTGCTTAGGTAATACGTGCATGGTGTGGCAGATATTTTGAACTTTCCATTCCAGTTGAATGCGTCGGCAATATCTTTAATAAGGCTACGGAAAGCTCTAATTTTAGCTATTTCGCAAAAATAATCGGGACCTACACCAATTTGAATGTGCACTGATTTTGGATTAGAAATTAGAATTTCTGTCAGCTGAGCTAAAGCGAACTCCATTTCTTGTACAGCGGTGCAGCCTGCATTTCTGTAAACACTAGAATTGACATATGCATGATTACCTGCCTCTGCTTTCTTTTCAGTATTCTCGAGTGAATCCGTTACTAAATGAAGACAAGCGTTATTATTGTAATTGGCTTGAACGTATTTGGATAAGTCATCTTCTAGTACTGATAAATTGCTGCCATGATAAACTACAGTACAATCTATAATATCAAGCATTACGTTATCGAAAATTTTACTGAAATCCACACCATCTTTTACGTGTACAATGAGGGCGTTACAACCTCCAGACAAGGACTCTAGAATTGCTTCGTTACAATCTTCTTGACTGAAAGAACTGGCAATTGACCATTGTGCTTTGTTCCTGAAGCTTCTCTGGATAGGAGCAGTTGTAGCAAAATAATTAGGTGATACTTTGATTCCATCCTCCGTTACCGAATTAAGCCCCTCTTTGGGTTGCCCTTTTAAATCAGATAGGATTTGTTCTTCCCAGTCGGCTGCGCAATAAGCCGGAAATTCATCGAATAGATTTTCATTCATAAACTCTCATTGAAACAGCAAAAATACAAAGAAATAAGGGGCTATTTTTCTATGAAAACAAAAATGTCTTCATTGGCTTTTTTCATGTGATACTTTTCGCGCGCAAATTTCTCTTTTGCCTTGAGATTTGTGGTTAATTCTAAATTTGCTTTGGTAGTTCTTGCAATTTCTAAACGCATCTTATCAATATTAACATTGCTCTCTGCCAGTGTTCTTTTGATTTTAATGAGCTGAAATAGATTCGTTTCTTCCGTAAACATGATGTGAAATACCAAAATGATTAAACAAATCAGGTACTTATTCGAGAAATATCTAAATGCAGTCTTCATGAGCCAACCAAATTTAAGCACTGTTCGTCATTACATAAGAATTGTTGGAATAATTTTTTAACAGTGTACTTTTAAAAGCTTTTAATTAAGGGTTAATTTCATAGCTAATAATTTTTGCTCAAACTGAATACTTTGGTACTTTCGTTTATAATTGAGCTAACTACTTAATCTAATAATGAAAACACTCTTTTGTAATATTATTTTTGTGACCATAATCATCGGTGTTTTTACAAAAATAAACCCAACATATGCAACAATTGATTACGTAAGTAACGATGCAAATGAACTTCATGCGGCAGTTTCTACAGGAACGGCTGATACGATTAAGTTCAATTTTAGCGGGTCAATCGATTTTAACACTTTAGGCGTTCGGCTAGAAGTGAACAGGCCTTTGGTTTTTTATTCAGATGCACCGCGAAATATTGTTTTTAATGGACTTGGTATTCCCCAAGGTATTCTTGTAAATATTCCGGCCAATGTGAAATTCCACGGAATTACTTTTGAAAATTTTTCCGGATCAGCAATAGAACATGCTCAAGGTAATTTAAGTATTGAAAATTGTCTATTCCAAAATAATACGGGATTGAGTGGCGGTGCAATTATGTCTGGTTTGTCTGGAAATATTTTAAAGGTTACCCGATGTTCCTTTTTTAATAATTCTGCGACGACTAATGGCGGTGCGATATATGGTTCAGATCAGACAGAAGTATTGCATTCTACATTTTTTCAAAATCAGTGTGATGCAAATGGAGGAGCCATTTATTATTATGATTACGGTGCTGGTGCCGCAGGTGTGAGTGCATTCAATACGTTTTATGCCAATAGGGCACCGACTGGATCTGGAGGTGGAATCTATACCAATAATGGTAATCTAGCTTTGCACAATAATTTGTTCTTGGACAATATAGCCTCATCAGTTGAAAAAGATTTTTATTCCTCGGTGACTGTTGTGAGTGGAGGGCAAAATTACTGGGAAAATTCGGCGTACACGAATGCCACTATACATGTCGCTGATAAAATCGGCTTTTCAATAGCGGGTGATCTACGAGGAACAGCAGTTTATGATGGTTACGGGCAAAAATATTTCCCAATTATTAACCCTTCAAGTCAGCTAATAGATGTAGACTCTAACTTTCCATTATTTTACTCAGAGGCGACGGATCAAAGAGGAGCACCCCGTGCTCTTGATGGTACTGGTTTATTTGAGCCAGTTCCGGATATTGGTGCAATAGAATTTACACCGTTTACAGTTTCAAGCAATGCAGGAGATAATTCTACTCCTGGTGCTATGGGTACATTAATTAATGTTATGTCGGGGTATGGTCCTCCTTATTATTTTGCATTTGATATGCCTGTTTCATCTTCTATTACCGTAACTACGCCCTTTTCGGATATTGTCGATAAATTCATAATCATTGATGGTTTTACTCAAGAAGGATCGGTGGTTCCAGGAGGTCAGGATGTGGGGAGCTCAAGTCATATTAAATCGGGTGTAATGGGTGTCGAATTAATAGGAAGTGGCGGCATTGATTATGGCTTAAAGTTGTTGAATGTTGGCTGTGATCAATCTAAAATAGCTGGTATTTCTTTCATGGGCTTTAATATTTCAGCCGTTAAATTTGAGGATGTGCAAGAGTTTAAATTTGTTGGTAATCACGTCGGTATATCTGCAGATGGTGTTGTTGTGGGAGGCAATGGACGTGGGGTTCAGATTGAAGGCGGATATGGCTACATAGGTGGTGATATGGCCAAAAACAGAAATGTTATTTCAGGAAATACATCTTTTGAAGGCATTGGAATTGAGCTTTCCAATACAATGGGAACCGTTGTTAATAATAATTTAATTGGGACGAATGTATTGGGAATTGCCGGTATTGCAAATAATGATGGCATTGTGATTATTGGTAACAGTAGTTTAAATAAGATTGGGACGACACTAAAACAAAGGACATCAATTTCAGGTGTTGATTATGTAATGCCATCAAATGTAATCAGTGGGAATGATGGAGGAGGTGGTTATCGAAGTGGAATAGCGTTGGATGGCGGCAACGTGCATAGTAACTATATTTCAGGGAACTTCATTGGTCCTTCTATTGAAGGTGCACAGCTGAGCAATATGAATATTCACGGTATTTCATTTCAGGGTGGAACTGTTGATAATAGTGTTGGAAATCCAGCGAGTTCAGCAGAAGTCAATATCATTTCTTCCAACAACATAGGAATTCAATTTTCGAGTACTGCGGGTGTCAATTCAATCAATAATAATTTGATAGGAACGAATAAAGAAGGTACCGGTGCTGTCCCAAATAATTATGGTATTTTCTTAGTAGACAATCCTGTCGGATATGATATGAAATTAGGGAGTTCTGGTGCAAACGAAGGCAATGTGATAGCTGGTAATACCATCTCAGGTGTACAAATCGATGGAGCTAGTGGTGCGTCTTCAGCAAATAGACTTTCGTTGGTTGGGAATTCAATTGGGCTAGGAATTGACGGAATCGCAAATATCCCGAACGGTGTCGGTGTTGGTATATCTTCAAACGCAGAATTCATTAGTATTGGAGAAAACAACTGTGCAGGTTGTGGCAATTTAATAAGTGCTAATTTAAATAAGGGAATTGAAATAGACAATGCAAATGATGTGATTGTGTACAATAACAAGATTGGTACGGATATAAATGGAACGGCTGCAGCTAATGGTATTGGGGTTGAAGTAAATGATGGATCGTTTGTTACCATCGGAGGGACTAGCCCAAATTCACCAAATGAAATTAGCCATAACACGGGGAATGGTGTAAACATAATTGGAAACTCAACAGGTGTTGATCTTTCGGCAAATTCCATTTTTAGTAATACTGGAATTGGAGTTGATTTGAACGATGATGGGGTAACGCCTAACGATACTGGTGATTCGGATACCGGGCCAAATGATTTGCAAAATTTTCCGGTAATAATGCAGGCGTATGAATGCGGTGCAGGAACTTCTATAGAATACTTGCTGCCATTTGAATCCGGTTATTCTTATGCAGTAGAATTTTTTGAAGCTGATATAGACAATGAAGAAGGAAAAAATTTCTTAGGAGAACATTTTGTGACACTTACAGGAACACCAGCCATATCCATATATGTTCATCCAAGTGTTATTGCCAATGGGACAGTCATTGTAGCGAATGCATCGAAAATTAATGGGTCATTTTACAGCACCAGTGAATTTTCGGCAGCTTTTACCGTAACCGAACCGTCGGTATCGTTAACGGCTACTAACCCTTCTACTTGTGGTGTTGCTGACGGAGAGCTTAGTTTATCTTCCGTTCCACCTTTGAGGATAAATACAGGATATAATGTTCAATATTTATTAGATGGAACCTTAATTGGACCTGCAATTCACTATACCAATACTTCGGGAGTCATAACCTTAGCTTCTTTGGATACAGGGGCATATACCAATATTCAAATAGAAATTGCTGGGTGTTGGGTTAATGCTGATACTGACGCTCATTTAACTACGGGAGTGCCTTTACCCGTAATGACTGGAACTTTTACAGTGTGTGAAGGAGATGTAGAAAGTTATGCCGTCACAGGAGGCGGAGGATCTTTTTCTTGGTCAATAGGAGGCGGGACGTTGTCTTCATCAACAGGCACCCCAGTATCGGCTACATGGAATTCAATTTCAGGTACTTTTATCTCTGTAACTGAGACCATTGGATCCTGCACAGCAACAGATTACCAAGACGTTACAGTCCATATTTTGCCAAGTTTCAGCCATGTTACAACGAATCCGAACTGTTTTGGTAATTGCGACGGTGAGATAGCGGTATCCATAGTTTCTGGTCCCGCACCATATAACTACCAATGGGATGCGGCTGCTGGGG
>JABJPZ010000215.1 GCA_018663635.1 Crocinitomicaceae bacterium | reverse complement strand
CTCTTGTTGCTGCTAAGGCATCATCCACACGGTCTTTCTTTTCCTTCATCTCCACTTCAGTAGCAGCACCGACATAAAGTACAGCAACACCGCCAGCAAGCTTTGCTAGCCTTTCTTGTAGCTTTTCCTTGTCGTAGTCAGACGTTGTTGTTTCAATTTGAGCTTTAATTTGATTCGTTCTTGCAAGAATATCATCCTTTGAACCTGAACCACTAACGATGGTAGTATTGTCTTTGTCAATTTCTATTTTTTCACAAGTCCCCAGCATGTCAATCGTTGCTGATTCTAATTTGAATCCACTTTCTTCAGAGATTAGTGTTCCTCCTGTAAGGATGGCAATATCTTGAAGCATTGCTTTTCTTCTATCCCCGAATCCAGGTGCTTTAACAGCAGCTACTTTTAAACCACCTTTCAGCCGATTTACAACTAACGTGGTTAATGCTGCTCCTTCAATATCTTCAGCAATGATTACAAGACCTCTGCCACTCTGTGCAACTGGCTCAAGAATCGGCAGAATATCTTGAAGGTTCGAAATCTTTTTGTCATGAATTAGAATGTATGGGTTTTCTAAATCAGCTACCATTTTTTCAGCATCAGTAACGAAATAAGGTGATAAGTAACCTCTATCGAATTGCATGCCTTCCACAGTTTTCACTTCGGTTGCAGTACCTTTCGCTTCCTCAACGGTAATTACACCATCGTTTCCTACCACCTTCATGGCCTCAGCGATTAATGAACCAATCGTTTCGTCATTATTCGAAGAAATAGACGCAACCTGTTTGATTTTGTCATTGTCTGAGCCGATCTCTTGAGAGAGTTTCTTTAATTCTCCAACTACGGTTTCAACTGCTTTATCAATTCCTCTTTTTAGATCCATTGGGTTGGCACCAGCTGCTACGTTTTTTAATCCCGTATTTACAATTGCTTGTGCAAGTACGGTAGCCGTAGTCGTTCCGTCTCCAGCAATATCAGCTGTTTTAGAAGCGACTTCTTTTACCATTTGAGCGCCCATGTTTTCTACGGCATCTTTTAGGTCAATTTCTCGTGCTACTGAAACACCATCTTTGGTAATCTGGGGTGCTCCAAATTTTTTATCAATTACTACATTTCTCCCTTTTGGACCTAATGTAACTTTAACTGCATCTGCCAATGCATCAACGCCTCTCTTTAAAGCGTCTCTTGCTTCTATGTCAAATAAAATATCTTTTGCCATCTTTAAGTTCTTTTAAATTATACTACAATACCGTATATGTCAGATTCTTTCATTATTAGAAAATCTGATCCGCCAATTTTAATTTCTGTTCCAGAATACTGTCCGTATAAAACAGTGTCACCAATTTTCACGCTCATTGGTTCATCTACTTTTCCTGGACCCGCTGCAACTATTTTTCCTTGTTTTGGTTTTTCTTTGGCAGTATCAGGTATGATGATTCCGCCTGCTGTTTTTTCCTCTGCGGCAGCCGGCTCAACAATAACTCTGTCTGCCAATGGTTTAACGTTTATTGACATTTTTTAATGTATTTAAGGTTTAATAACGACCTTGCCAATCATAATTTGTGCCAAATGGTATTCACTGTCGTGATGGCAGAGATAAAAATTATGTAGTGAAATTTGACATCCTCAATGGCGTAATTAATGACACACTGACACACTGAAATTATGTCCAAATTGAATTGGAAATGAGAACAAGTGATACGTTACAAGGAGAATTAGAGTAAGGAAAAAGGTTTCCTATACATTTTGTTCTGTAGGAGCAGTATCCGCAGGTGAGTTTCCAGAAACACCTCTGCTACTATAAATAAAAGAGGCCGCAACGAGACAAACTACTGCTAAACCAATGGCAAGTGTCCAAGTTGCTTTTTCAATAAAGTCTGTTGTTTTACGAACACTTCCGAGCTGATTGACAGCACCAAATGATGAATCTATTCCTCCTCCTTTAGGGTTTTGTACTAGAACCACAAGTACAAGTAAAACGGCAACAATAATTCCTAAAATAATAAAGAACTGTAACATCTTATTTTGGTTTTAATTTTTCTAAATCTTTGATACGGCCTGCAAATAAAACGCTTTTTTCTGGAAATTTCAAACTCAATCGTTTATAAGCGGCGATTGCTTTTGCAGTATTTCCTTGGTCTGCATATATTTTTGCAAGAGTCTCAGTAACTATTTCTTCTTGATCGATTAAACTTTTTGCAGCCATTTTACTGGCAGAATAAAATTGTTTTTGCTCAGATTTGGCGGGTACATATTGATCAACAAGTTGCCTGATTTCATCATTTTTATTTTGTACTTGTGATGAACCAGCATGAAGCCAATTGTTGAACGATAATTTTGAAGGTAATTCTTTCGGCAAAGATTCTTCTTTCTGAACTTCAGATTCATTTTGCTCTGCTAATTTTTTATGACTGATTTCTTCAGCTAAATCAATTAAGCTTTTCTCTTCCATTTCTAGTAGCTCTTTCTGAATACTGGCGTTTATAGCTGAGGCTACTATCGTGTCATCAAGTGAATCGTTACTTTCTGATATTATGTTTTTAGTTTCATTTTCTGAATTAATTACATCGGCATTATTTGACTTAGCATTCTTGTTTTGAAAATCAATCTTTGGGGAAGATTCCGATACAATTAATTGATATAACTTTCTCCTGTCAGAAGCTACGAGGGCTGTTTTCTTTAATTGGTCTTCAAAATAAATGCTGTTGGTGCTTCTGAGTATTTTAGCATATACCATTTGCACTGTTGAGGAATAGGAATGCACATCTGATAATTGACTCAATAATTTCATGTCAAGATTGACCGACATACTTGGGGATTCTAAACAGGCTAGAAATGTTTCTTTTGTCATTACCAATCTCCTAATGAAGCGTTAAAAATGTCTTGAGTTATTTGGTCATTAATTTCAGCAAGTAGCTGCTCTTCAATCGTTGAAAAATCCAGTGTGCTTTCGTAGTCGGCAAACCGTTTAAACTGTCGATCAAAAACAAGCGAATCGGCACCAATGTAATAATTTACTGCCACACCGAGTGTAAGCCTGTTTTGGGCTGCAGTTTCTGAAGCAGCAGAGATGTTGATAGGCGCAATATTGTAAGTCACAATCTCTCCATTAAATACAATATCGCCATTTTGAGATACGATGTCGAGTTTTGTTTGTGATAAGAATACATCTCGAAGCGCCTCTGTAAAAGATTGACTGCTTAGCCCAGAAGCGAGAGGTGCTGAATTGGATACCTGGAAATAATCAATTTGAATTGTTTTTGCTCCGTTCGGAACTTTACCTCCGTTAAAACTATACGATATTGAGCACGCAATCGAAATAAAAATAAGGGATGTAGGAAGAAAATATTTTACTCTCAAAACAATAGCTTTTTATTATTTGTTGATATCGTACTCTTTAATTTTACGGTATAATGTTCTCTCAGATATACCAAGCTCTCTCGCTGCATATTTCCGTTTGCCGTTGTGTTTATCTAACGCCTTTTTAATTAATTCAACCTCTCTGGCCTCTAATGAAAGGGATTCTTCAACCTCTTCGTGTTCTTGAAAAGATTCTGTAAATGTAAAATTGGAATCGCTTGATGGGTTATGATGCTGCACAGACATTGGGTCTGTGGGTCTGATGTCCGGACTTGCGTGTAGACTTGTGCTATCTACGTCTTGGTGCAGTCGGCTGATCATTGCTGTTTTTTCTGAAGCATTAATATTCCCCGATTTATCATTTTCAAGAAGATCGATAACTAATTTTTTCATTTCTGTCATGTCTTGCCTTAAATCGAATAGGACTTTGTACAGTATTTCACGCTCAGAAAAATCCCCTGAAATATTATTAGCTCCTTCTTGGCCGCCAATAACCATAGGTAAATTAGAGTGCGTTGCTTTTTCTGGTAAGTAGCGCAATAAAGTTTCTGCATTAACTTCTCGTTCTTTCTCTATAACAGAAATTTGTTCAGTTATATTTTTCAGTTGTCTAATATTTCCGGGCCAACTGTAACCAATAAGCGCATTAACTGCATCAGAATTTAATTGTATCGTCGGCATTCTATATTTCTCTGCAAAATCAGCTGCAAATTTTCTAAAAAGCAGATGAACGTCTTCTTTTCTCTCTCTTAAAGGCGGTATATTAATAGGTACCGTACTGAGTCGGTAGAATAGATCCTCTCTAAATTTGCCTTTATTAATGGCTTGTTGAATATTTTCATTGGTTGCTGCAATTATTCGGACATCCGTTTTCAGCACCTTAGACGAACCTACTTTGATAAACTCTCCTGTTTCTAAAACTCTTAACAGACGAACCTGAGTTTGTAATGGGAGCTCCGCAACTTCATCTAAGAAAATTGTTCCTCCATTCGCGACTTCAAAATATCCTTTACGTTCTCCAGTTGCTCCAGTAAAAGAACCTTTTTCATGTCCAAAAAGTTCTGAATCAATGGTTCCTTCTGGAATAGCTCCGCAGTTTACGGCAATGTATTCGGCATGTTTTCTTGAACTATAATGATGAATAACCTGCGGCATTGATTCTTTCCCAGAGCCACTTTCACCTGTCACGAAAACAGAGATGTCAGTTGGCGCTACTTGCAGTGCGACATCTAAAGCTCTGTTCAATCCGATGGAATTACCAATAATTCCAAATCTTTGTTTTACTTGTTGTATTGTCATGTTTATTTTTCAACTATACTACCAAATAGGGTAGCGGCAGTGCAATCCTTTATAAGCACCGAAATGTATTCTCCAGGTTTAGTTTCACCTCTATCAAAAACGACCATAGCATTCTGTGAATTTCTACCGCAGAACTGTGCATCTGATTTCCGAGAAGGGCCTTCGATTAGAATTTCTTGAACTTTACCAATGTATTTTTGATTGTGCAATAATGAGTGTGCTCGTTGAATTTCAGTTACCTCTCGTAATCTTCTCTTTTTTACCTCTAACGGAATGTCATCGTCATATTTTCTTTCAGCAAGAGTTTTTGGTCTTTCACTATAGAAAAAGTGATAGGCAAAATCATATTTAATCATTTTCATTAATGATAGCGTATCCTTGTGCTGTTCCTCTGTTTCTGTACAAAATCCACAAATAATATCTGTTGAAATCGCTGCATTGGGAAGAATTGTTTTAATGGCATCTATTCTTTCAAGGTACCAGTCTCTCGTATATCCGCGATTCATTTTTTCTAGAATCTCTGAATTACCTGATTGAACGGGTAAATGAATGTATTCACAAATGTTGCCGTACTTAGCCATTACGTGCAGAACGTCATTCGTCATGTCTTTCGGGTGAGATGTTGAAAATCGGATTCTTAATTTTGAATCGACTTTCGCAACCATTTCCATTAATTGCGCAAAATTAACAGTGGGTTGATTGTCGTCCTCTACTTCCCCTTTTTTGTTTAAGTTCCAACGATAGCTATCCACATTCTGTCCGAGTAGGGTAACTTCTCGATAGCCGGTATTAAAAAGTTCTTTAGCCTCTGCGACGATTGATAATGGATTTCGACTTCGTTCTCTTCCCCGGGTAAATGGAACTACACAAAATGAACACATGTTGTCGCAACCACGCATGATTGAAATAAATGCTGTTATTCCATTAGATCCGAGCCTAACAGGGTTTACGTCCGCATAGGTTTCTTCACGAGACAAAAGTACATTGACTGCTTTTTGCCCGCTATCTACTTCGCCAATCAGATTAGGAAGGTCTCTGTAGGCATCAGGCCCCACTACAAGGTCAACAAGTTTTTCTTCGTCGAGTAAGGTTTTTTTCACCCGTTCTGCCATACAACCAAGTACGCCGACGACTAAACTCGGATTTTCCTTTTTTTGTTTCCGAAAAGCATTTAATCTATTGCGAACGGTTTGTTCGGCTTTTTCACGAATTGAACAGGTATTAAGTAGAATAACATCAGCTTCTTCACTATTCTTTGTAGTGCCAAATCCCGATTCGCTTAAAATCGAAGCCACAATTTCACTATCCGAAAAATTCATTTGACACCCATAGCTTTCTAGATACAATTTTCTTGAGTGACCTAGTTGTTCAGTTAAAACAGTAGCATTGCCTTGGTTTTCAGGGATAATTATTTTCTCTTCCATTTTTCCGTCTTCACTTTGAATTTTAGGCAAAAGTACTCAAATAATAGAGTCTGTCAAAATGGCAGAAATATATTTTCGACTTTTTATATTATATAATAATATAGTGTTGTTTAAGTTGAGCAAAGACTTGCTTAAATAAATTATTTTTCTATTCCTTTGCAAACATTAATCTGATAAAATCGGAAGTAAAACAAATCCTTATGGCAAAGAATTTAGTGATTGTTGAGTCACCTGCAAAAGCGAAAACAATCGAAGGATATCTTGGAAAAGATTTTGTAGTTAAGTCTAGTTTTGGTCATGTTAGGGACCTGGCGAAAAAAGGTTTGGCAATTGATGTGGAAAATAATTTTAAACTTGATTATGCTATTTCTTCCGATAAAAAAGCAGTTGTGGCTGAGCTCAAGAAGCTCGCGAAGTCAGCAGAAATGGTTTGGTTAGCAACGGATGAGGATCGAGAAGGTGAAGCTATTTCTTGGCATTTATACGAGACTTTAAAACTGTCAGATGACAAAACAAAAAGAATCACTTTTAACGAAATAACAAAGTCGGCAGTGGTTAAAGCGATTGAAAATCCACGAGCTATTAATGTAGATCTTG